>CAYJCT010000050.1:0-7201 GCA_964368745.1 uncultured Christensenella sp.
TAATTAGCGCTTGCATTTTAGTGCAAGTTGACCACAAAAATTTAATTTTTTGACTAGAAAAATTAATTAAAGATTAATTAAATTATATAAAAAAAGATTAAAAAAAGATTAATTAAAAGGTAATTAAAAGGTAATTAAAGATTAATTAATTATGTAAGTAACCAATAAAAATATCTAATTAAACAAAAACAAAAAATATTAAAATCACAAAAAAATAAAGTAAAAGGAAAGAAAATAAATGGATGAAAATTTAACTTTGGAACAACCAATTTCAGACATGGAAAACCATTTTGCAGTGGCAAATGATGAAAAAACGGGTAACGATTTACAGTCTAAAATTGGCTCCAAATTTGGAAAGTTCAAGACAGTTGAGGGGTTGATGGCGGCATACGAAAATTTGGAAAAAGAATTTACAAAAAAGAGCCAAATCTTAAGTGAAATGTTTAAAAAACCCAAAGTTGATAATGCAGATGAAAACACTAATAACAACAGTGAAAACGCGGAAAATATTAAAAATTCTGTTGTTTTGTTGGGTGAGGGGGATGATGTTGATTTGATTGATAATCCAAATTCACCAATGAAATCGAAGGACGAAAACAAAGTGTCTGCACCGACCAAAAACTGGAAAGAGCAACTTGATAATTTTTTGGAAAAAAACCAAGATGCTAAAGCATTCAGCAAGGAAATTGCCAAAGAAGTCATGGAAAACAAAGAGTTGGAAAATATGGAAAATGGATGGGAGTTGGCGTTTAACCGTGTGCTTGCAAAAAAATATAAAAGCAGCGAGCAATTAGTTGAGGATGAGGATTTTTTAAATGACTATGTCTATAGTAGCGAAAAAATAAAAAATAAGATTCTTTTTGACTATTTGGCGGGCGTTAATACCAACAAAGTTGCACCCATAGTGTTGACAAACTCTTCATCAAGCGTGGCTTTTAGTGGTGGGGAACAAGTCAAAACTCTACATGACGCAAAATCTGTGCTGGAAAAAATGTTACTTTCATAAAAACAAAAAAATTATAGGAGGAGTTTTTCTAATTTGAAAAGGTTAGAAAAAACAATTAAATTATGGTTACATTATCAACAGCAGAAAATGCACTAAAAAATGTGTATTTAGGAGTGGTTAGCGAGCAGTTAAACATAAGCGCAAATCCACTTTTGCAAAAGATTAAACAAAGCACCCAAGATGTTTGGGGAAAAGAAATAATTAAACTTGCACCTTACGGAATCAATGGCGGTATTGGTGCAGGAGATGAGGATGGCACATTGCCAAAGGCGTCTAACAATAGATATGTTCAGTTTAAAAGTGATTTGAAAAATTTGTTTGGAACTATTGAGATTTCTGACAAAGCAATCAGAGCAAGCCAGAGCAATGCAGGAGCCTTTGTAAATTTGCTAAATGCAGAAATGGAAGGGTTGATTAAAGCGAGTTCATTCAATTTGGGCAGAATGCTTTATGGAAATGGCAGCGGCATTCTTTGCACAATTGCAGGGGAACTGAATGAAAATGTGGTGACGGTGGACGACTGCAGAAACTTGATGGAGGGAATGCTTGTGGACATCTACGATTCAAAATTTGATGAGTTGACCGATGATCCAATCAGAATAGTCTCCATTGATAGAAAAACAAAAACGGTGACACTAGACACCAAAAACTTCTCAAAATTTGACGACGAATTTTTTCACTTTGTGGTGCAGGGCTCACTAAACAAAGAAATCAACGGGCTAGGAAAAGTGTTTGAACAAGAGGGTACAATCTATGGTTTAGGCAGAGCAGACTATGGTTGGTTAAATGCAATAAACAAAGGAAATGTGGGTGCATTGTCCGACGATGTTATTCAGGAAGTTGTGGATGAATTGGAAGAAATTTATGACAGCAAAATTGATTTCATTGCATGTTCTTCAGATGTTAAAAGAGCATATCAGTCCTACCTTGCAACCTACAGAAGAAATATCGACTACATGGATTTACAAGGAGGATTCCGTGCAATTTCTTACGCTGGCGTGCCAATTGTGAGCGACAGATTTGTGGAGAGCGGAAGTATGTATTTGTTAAACAGCAAAGAATTCACACTTCATCAATTGTGTGATTGGCAGTGGTTGGAAGGCGAAGAAGGACGCGTTATAAAACAAGTTCCAAGCAAGCCCATCTACACTGCAACACTAGTGAAATATGCTGACTTGATTTGCGACAAACCAAATGGCCAAGGAAAACTTTCGGGCATCACAACATAAACTATATTTACATATACCATGCTCAAAATTGCATTTCATTAGATTAATTACAAAATTACTGTTATTGACTTTTAGTGCCTATGCTTTGTCATAAACATAGGCACTGGATGTCTATAGCACATAAGATGATGACAGTATTATGGTACATAATGACAATAGATAACAATATGTTGTAATAAACTAAAATCTAGATATTTTGATAAAATACAACTTAAATTAAATTTTTGTATTTTTATATAAAAATTTACTGAGTGAAATTTATCAAATTTTTCTTATGATTTGTAAAAAATCTTAATAATTATTGTGAGTTTTTACACTAGTACTATGCATAAATACTATGCACATAAAGTAAAAATTCTTGATAAAAAACTGGGTGTTTATGACAAAAAAACCGTATGAAATAATAATCGAAAATGATGTTTTTAATATTGCAAACAGGCTTAAAAATGTGGACGAAAACTACTATATTTTGTTTAATCAAAAGAGCAAAAAATTTCAGGTGCACAACAGCGCACAGGGAAAAAATTCTTTTTGCTTGTCGCTGCCATATTTAACACTGGACGCAAGAGCAATAGAATATGTGTTAAAAACTCATGTTAGAAATTTTAATAAAATAGTTTTAGAAATAGAAAAAAACAATTCCAAAATTGAATGTGCAAATGCGCGAAACATTGAAGACATTGCAGCCTATAAATTTGCAGACTTTTATAAATTTGCGAGCGCTTCAACTCTAGACATTACATCGGCAAAAACATATTCAAATGAGTGGATTTGATTTAGGAGAATAATTATGTTTGTAAAAAAGATTTTACAAAATGTTGCAACGCTGTTGCAACTAAAGAATGTTGCAAAGTTTTTGAAATCAGCTGATTTTCCTGATGTAACGGAAGAGTTGGCAGACGAAATTAACTTGTTGGTTGACTGTGTTAATTTTGTAAACAACATAATCGCAACCGATTATATTCAACTTAAAAAAACAGTTTCCATTGCAACAAAAAATGGAAAAATTCCATTTACTGATTTATCACAGTCTACAATTTATAATATTGTGTCGGTAAAAGACTCCAGCGGAAATAAGTTGGTTTTCAAAGTTTTCCCCGAGTATCTAAAAACTGTGGTGGGAAATGTTTTTGTTTCATTTGCTTTCTTTCCCGATGATGTGGAGTTGACGGGAAGCGTTTCAGACTATGCAACTAAGTTGAGTGAGAGAATTTTTGCATATGGGGTGGCAAGTGAATATCTATTTATTAAGGGCAACATCGACGACGCTGCTATGTGGAACGAAAGGTTTAAACAGGGTCTAAAAATAATCACTCGTCCCATGCACAATGTTAGTTTGAAATCAAATAATGTTTAAACAAAAGGAGAAAAAGTATGTTTTATGAAAACGATTTGAAGTTAAAAAAGATGAAATATTCATCCATAAATTATGCCAATTTTTCCAACGGTTTAAACAGCGACACGGATGAGGGATTATTGCCCATAAAATTTAGCCCGAACACCTATAATTTTAACTACAGTTTTGGCGCGCTGACCACAGGATTGGGTGTTGGCGAGGCTGAGTTTGTGTTCGACATTGAAGATAAAAGTAAGAAAAAAAAGTTTATTATGCCAGACGATGTGGATATTTTAGGATGTTGGATTTACAACTATTTTAACTATTATATAAACCAATACTATGATATTTTGGTGGTTTATGCGTCCGACAAAAAAATGTACTACGGCTTTTTATATGAGAGCATAAAGACGATGTTTAGAATGGGTTCTTTCACTTTTGACGAGTGTCCTATTTTGATTAACTATAACTACAACAATCAAGATGTGGTGTTAGTTTGCGACAAAACTAAAATGTATCTTTGGAACTACAACACGGGCACAGTGACCATTGCAAATCCGCCTAAAATTGCCAGCATGTCGATGCACTATGACAAAATTTTTGCCACCATGGCAGACGACAAAAAAAGCATTTATTACTCGCAGGATTTTAATCCCAAAGCATGGAATGTGGCACTAACGCAAGGCTCTGTGATTAACCTTTTAGACGACAAAGGCACGCTCAACAAAGTGGTGAGTTTTGACGACAACCTTTTTGTGTTCAGAGAATTTGGAATTGCAAAATTGTCGATTTATTCCAACATGGACAAGTTTAATGTGGTGCAGGTTTTCACCAGCGGTAACAGAATTTTTGAAAACACAGTTACTGTTTGCGGCGACAAAATTATTTTTCTTGCTAGTGACGGGTTGTATTCTTTTAACGGAAACACCACAAGCAAACTCGACATCAACATCGACAATATTTTGTTGAAAAACAACAACGACACGGCAGTGGCGTCTTTTTATAATGGATGCTATTATCTGGCGTGCAAAGTTGAGTTTAGTGATGACAAAAAAATTATGTGCGAAAACGACGATTTTGTAAACAACGCACTACTTGAGTGCGACTTAAACTCTGGAACGATGAACATTTTGCGCGGAGTTGATATTCTCAACATGCAAAACATCAAAGGCACATACGAAAACAAATTATTGGTTTGCGTGAAGCGCGACGGTCGTTTTGTGTTGGGGCAGGTGGAAAAATCGGGCATGGTTTTTGATGTTTCCACGCCAAAGATGTGGCAATCGCCTAAAAGTGATTTTGGTTTGCCTAACAAACAAAAACTGATAAAAACAATTTCGCTGCTAACTGCCACTGACATAACAATTGAAATTGACGCCGATGGAGTTAAGCACAACCAATTTGCTGCAGGCTCAACTTTGCCGGTGAGCATCTCGCCAAATGTTAAAGGAAACTATTTTTCCATAAACTTTATTTGCGACAGTGCCACTTGCAACATCTCAAATCCCACCGTGATTTTCGGTTATTGATGAGGGAGGTAAAATGGAAAAAAGAAACCTAAAAAATGACCATTTTAGTCAGTCCACGCAAAAAACGCAATATGATGTGAGAAAAATCAATCGTGAAATGACAGAAATGTATTCCAAAACACGATTTTCGGAAAAATCTCATTTTTATAACTTTGATTTAACCTCCAATATGTTAAGTCATGATGTGTCTTTTGAAATATCTGCCCGAGCAGATTCCACGCTTAATTTGTCGTTTAACTTTAATTTTCAATCCGACGGACTTTTTTTGATAGCAGTCGAATTTAATGGCGTGCTGATTTACAAAAACAAAACAAATGTAAAAACGCTTTCGCCCTCGCTTTTTGTGACCTGTAAAAGCAGCAACGAAATTAGGGTTATATTGGTGGGTTTTGTGCCCACGGTGTGCATTGGGCATTTACAACTTTTTGGTGAATTTGAAAAAGTTGCTTCATACTCTGACACTGCGTTCGATTTTCAAAACAAAATTTACACGCTCAAAGACACCATCTATTCTAGGAAATTAGAGCGGTTTGTGGGTGCAAATGAACTTTTTCTTCACAATTTAAACGGCACTTTTAGCATAGATAAACACTTCTCTTTTGGAAAACTTTCTCAAATTGAGGATGGTTTTGCTAGGGATAAAATGATATATTATATTACAACTCCGCCTAATCTTATGGCGCAAATTAAAACCTCATTAGACGATTTTTATTCCTATCAGTTCTTTTATCTTCATGGTGGAAACCAGCGATTTTGCATGGTTCCGTCCACTAATCCCACATATTTGTTTGTGATGGTTGAAATGCTAGACGGGTCTGCAACAATTATTCACTACACGGAAGATTATCAAACAAACACCCAATTTATTTATAATAAGTTGGCGATTAAAGCAAAACGATTATATCCGATTAACTACAAAAATGATTCCGAAGTGTTGTTTGTGGGCGTAATTATCCATGCGGAAGACAATACTTACTATTTGTCGATAAACGAAAGAGATTTAGGTTACGCAAATTTGTTTGAGGACAACTCCAAGTTGATAAATTTAGGCATAGGCGAAAGTATTAACGCATATCTCGACGGCAATACACTAAGAGTGTTCATTTCCACAAGCGAAAAAGTGATTTTTAGCACATATTCTATTGAAAATTTTGAAGATGACTCTTATTACCTAAATTCTATAGAGCGTCGCGAGTTTAATAATGTGGATGCGGGATTTTTTGTATTTGACAAGATTTTATTTAAGAAAAATAACGCGTTTGAGTTTTTGAATGAATAATTATTTGCGGCTGATTCGAAAGCACAATTTATGCCTTCACTACAAAAAATCAAGATATAAAAACGCGAGAAATAAATCAGATATGTGGTGGTGCTTTGATGAGTGATAAGTTGTTTGAAAAAAATTTTAATAATATGGTGGAAAATCTAACCAATTTTACAAAAAAAGAAAAAGCAATGAAAATGTTGTTGGACGCGCGAAAAAAACTGCCAAATTTGTTTGAAACACCAAGCAAGGCAGAAATGATAAAAAATAAGAATACCGAAAAAGAA
Organism: uncultured Christensenella sp.; assembly: GCA_964368745.1. Classification (GTDB taxonomy): domain Bacteria; phylum Bacillota; class Clostridia; order Christensenellales; family UBA1242; genus UBA11490. The sequence goes on from CAYJCT010000050.1 coordinate 6,652, forward strand.
AACGCACCAAATTTGCATGAAAACTTAAAATTTCTTCATCTAAGCGTGGATTGTCCACAGTTTTTTAGCAGCGCGCAACTAACCGAACTTTTAAAACAAGACGGTTTTTTTGCAAAAGAGGTGTCATATTATGATTTTATGTTTGATAGTTTAGTTATAAAAAGAGATGATTTTTTGCAAAAGTTCGACATAAAAAACGCTAGGATTGCCGAAAAAGAGGTGCAAGATTTGCTGCTTGAAAAAAATAATGTAATGCAAAAAATAGTAGAGGAAAGCAAAAAAATCAATCGGCTGCAAGATGAGATGAATGAAAATTATAACTTCCTTATGCAGTGTGTAAAAAGTGAAAATTATGACGAAGCCTTAATGGAAAAACTGCAGTGTATTGATGCGGAAGTAGCAAAGAATTTAGGCAAACAACTTGAAATTGATATGCTGAAATGATTAACTCATTGCACGAAAAAATATAAATAAAGTTGAAAACTGGCTTTTTTGCTAAATTCATTTTGGGAAATCTAAAAAATTTCAATTAAATTATGATAGAAAATTG
>CAYJCT010000051.1:0-7186 GCA_964368745.1 uncultured Christensenella sp.
AAATTATTTGGCATTGTTTCAAAATATTATATTGCAGCGCTTTAAATTGTTTTAGTTGTAGATGTGGATTTTTTGCTTGCTTTCGGTTTAGTGGACGAGGCTTTTGTTGCATTTGCTTTTTTCTCAACAGAAATGTTATCTTCATTTTCTTGCAGTTTTGCCTGACAGGTGTCGAACGCATCTTTTTTTCGTTTAATTTCTAAAAATTCTTCCTGACTTTCCTCGTCAAACACATCTCTAATGGAATCCACTTCCTTTTCCACAAGGATTTTCCAGTGGCTACTAAAAGACTTCATTTTCAAAATCAGGCGATAACTTAAGTTAAATAAATTAAGCACCATCATCATCAAAACAAGACACGCGTAGCCCGGCAACACGGTTACCGCTGGCGTGGTTGCCATAGCAAGCAAACCCAGCAAAATGAACACAAACGCCACAGCGTTTAGCAGTTCGAACAGCCACACAAGTTGGTATTCTTCTTTAAACACTAAGATCGTGCTTAACACCAAACCTGCTACCAAACAAATCACAAAGCCATAGAGTGTGAAAAAATAAATTATTTTTAAAAACAACCGCGAGCCCTCTGGCGCCACATTCAAGCGCTGAAATAAAAACACAAAAGTGATTAGCGTCACAAATGAAATTGCCAATAAAAATCTGTTTAAAACTTTTTCGTTATTCATATAAACTCCTGCAACGAATTTGACAACTGTCAATTTGATTGATAGCAAATTATAGCAAATTTGTTAAGATTTTCCAACTATTATTGCACAAAATATTATGAAGAGCAAAAGACGAAAACCAAAAAAACTTTTATTTTTTAATTTTTGCGACAAAAAACAACTTTTAATAAGTTGTTATAATTTCATTATTATTATATAATAGACTATTAATGATACGCAAATTCGGAACCGTCTAACAATTTTTCATATACTTTAAGTAAATCTTTGAGGAGAAATTATATGGATGAAACACTTCTTAACAACATTTCCCTAGCGCTATTTATTTTAGTGCTAGTCTCAGTTTTGTGGGGATTAATTGTGGGGCTATTTCGCGGACTGAACAAAACATTGTCGCGCGGGATTTGGCTGTTACTCACCGCTCTCATTCTTATTTTAATTACCCCATTAATTTCGCGCGCGCTGCTTTCAGCTGACATTTCTTTTTTAGGCTTAAAAATTGAAGGAGTGCGCTTGATTTCACTTGAAGAAACGCTATCAGAACAACTAAAGCAAATAATCACGCTCGACGACCCTGCGCAAGTGAACCAAATTGTTGAAACAATAACCATTATGACCACGATGATATTAAACATATTTATTTTTGAAGTGTTGTTTTGGCTGCTAAAATATCTTCTACTGCCACTAAATGCAGTGTTTACCAAATTACTTTTTACGAACAAAAAAGAAAAAGAATATAAAAGAGACCTAAAACAATACAACTACGACCTGAAACAATACAAGAAAAAACGCGGCAAAAAAATTGCCGCTCACGGCTTTGCTGATGGAGAAGATGTGTTTGAAAACGAATTGGGCGAATTGGAACCTCCCATCAAAAGCAATGATGAACACACCGACCTAACACCAAACAACTCGTCGCAAAGTGTGGAAAATGATAATATAATTGAAAACGAAAATATAATTGATGACATCAACTCCAAAACGAGTGAAAATTTTATCTCTGCCGATTCCACATCTGATGTTTCAAATGCTACCAAAAACAATCCGCTAGAATACATACGAAACAAAAGTTTTGCATCCTCTGAAGCAAAAAATTATGACTACATCGACATGGTGGGCATCACGGGGAAAGAACATCTGCCAAAGGAAAAGCAAAACTTGCCTAGTTTTGAAGAACTTAAAGAGATTTACAAATCAAAAGATACAAAAGAAGGAGTTGACCCTTTTGCAGACGGCGATGAAATTGCGTCGACGGAAGAATTTAAATTTATTGATAACGAACAACCAGAAAAAGAAACGCGCGCAGAAAAACCGACTCCACCAATTCGTCCTTCCAAAAAACGATTGTTGGGTGGGCTGGCTGGCATGTTTATTGGAGTGTTTTTGTCTGCCACCTTTTTTATGCCTCTAATTGGAGCAATTAATTTAGCATCCGACATCAACACCCAAACACGCGGACTGCAATCGGAATACGAAAATCAAGGGCTACTTTCTACCTACACTGACAACATGTTCGACCAAATAAACACAGCATATCAAAAAAGTTACGGCACCAAAATTTTCACATACACTGGTATGGAGTTTTTGGCAGACACAGCATTCACCAGTCTCACATCGGTCACCATTAATGACGAGAAAATCGTGTTGAGAGGCGATGTTGAAAACATCATTGAAGTTGCAAAACTAGCATTAGATATTCAAGAAATTTATAACACTGGCGAATTAGACGCCAACAACCTTAACACCATTTTAGAAAAATCCGAGACCTTGATTGTTAAACTTTTCGACATCAAAACAGTGCAGGCGCTAGGAAATGTGGGATTGTCCATTGCTCACAGCATGCTACCCGAACTAATTAGCGCTGAAAACATAAACATCTACGACATGTGCGACTCCGCACTTATCGCTCTTAAAGGTAAAAATATGGATGTGGCAAAAGCCGATTTGATTCAACTTATTGCCACCGTTAAAGTGCTAAACAAAAACATTAACGACACAAATGTGAGCCTGCTATCGAATTTAATTAACGAACAAGTTTCTCTTGACGACGACGAGTTAATTTCACTTATCACTTCCGAACTTGCAGACGAGTTGCTGACCGAACTGTTTAAAATGGAAACTAGCAAAGCGGTGTTGCCGGGCGCTGTCAATCTGCTTTTAGGTATGGTTGCAGAAACCGTAAACTACGACGACTACAACGCGGCAGATTATCTTGCGCGCTTAAAATCAAATACCAATTTACAAACTGCTATAAAAAATTTGGTGGTAAACGCACTGACTGCTTACGAGCAATACGACGAAAGCGATGATATGTGGGGCATGAACCTAACGATGCTATCATCTGCTGGAAAAGTGCTGAACATTTTAAAGAGCGACATCATCACAAGTAACACATATTCCTTTGTGCTGGATCGAATAGAAGAAATGTTATCAGAACAAATAACCAACCTAAACATCCCCACCCTTGACTATTCGCTACACGCCATCAAAAAATCCATTCGCATGGTAAATGATTGGGAACGCGAACTGACCACAATTGGTGAAATTATCATCGGCACATATGGGCAAGACGGCACCGTGCTGCCCACAAACTCAGACGGTGAAATTGAAATAAAAAACATCGACTTTCAAAAACTGGGCGCAATGCTAAACAAACTACAGGGAAAAACCAACAATAAACTAAACAGTGTTATTTTCGGGAATATATATAACTTAGAAGTGTCTTACGCAGGAAATGAAATTTCCAATGTTCGCCTGCTACTGAGTGAGGCCATGGACTATGTTATGGAATTAATGGAAATTAACGACGAAAACGATTATAAGACAATAATAGAAAATGTTATGGCGGGCATCAAATCAAACATCCTCTCGGCAGATCATATTGACTGGGAAAGCGATTTTGAAGCGCTGTCATCGGTGATAGATTTTGCAATGGATGTGGAAATGGAAACCATTGACTCAGCGCTGTCTCACGGCACTATGCTGTCTACCATTGGCAAATATCTGGACGAAATTAAAAACACCACGCTGTTTGGAGGCGGTCTAACCAAAAACCTAACAAGCGACCTTCTTGACCAGTTTGCGTCCGAAATAACTTCTGAAACTCTTGATTTTTCAAAATTTATTGACATGATAAAAGATAACATTGCAGACTTTGACGAGGAAAACGATTCTTGGGAAACTGAGTTTTCGCATATCCAAAAACTAATATATTTGTCGCATATCGATTTGGAAAACAATTTAACAGTGTTTGGAAATGTGCTGGATTCACTGTTGCACGCGGAAAACCCAAGCAAACTAATATCCACCGACGGCATCATCAGCATTATCAAAGACTTTATCTCAGACGCCAAGTTTGAAGACGCAGTTGAGGATTCCATTGAAGAGCAAATAAACGACACTCTCGACAAACTAAACACAAGGCTTACAATAACCACAACCCAGTCTTCCTACGACACATTGTTTAGCGAAGTGGGAGATGTGGAAGATAATAAAGTGATAGAAAACGACTTGCAATATTTGCTGTGGCAGCAAAAACTATACTACACCGTGAAAATTGATGAGAATACACTTGTGGATTCCTCCACCACTCTAAAAGGTAAAAACTATCGCATTGTGGACTATGACTTGTTTGTGGAACAGTCCGACACGCAGTTAAAACTAGTGGGCACATTTAACAACAACATCTTAGAGTACGACAACCAATTGTTTATGCTAAACACCTTAACTTCCACTCTTTCCTACTTTCAAATTTTCGACTCTTCTCCTATTCTTGATTTAAAAGCCATTCTGCTAAATGTGGAATACACTTTTTCTACTTTGCCTGATGTCACCACACTTGAAAAACAAGTTGCATTTTGGTCTAACGAACTTAACCACCTAAACTCGTTGCTTGACCTTGATTTTGACACCATCGACTTTACAAACAGCGCAAATTTAACTTCTCTAGGAAAATCGATAGATAAAATTGTGAACAACGAAGAATCTATCGTGGATGGCAAAACCTTTTCCAAAAACAGCAAACTTATCCTTTCTTCCGACATTCAGTCTATCATCCACTCGCTCATCGACATAGAGGAGTTCACGGAAAACGATAATGAGACAATTAAAAATGCACTAACCAACTTCTTTGAAGATCTTAAAGACAATTTGCTTTCCAAAAACATCACTTCATTTGAAAGAGAGTTTGGACACATCGCCTCACTTGCAAACGCAACTTTTGACGCGGATGATCTAAAAGGCTCACTGGAAGATCTGGGCGCAGTGTTTGATGGCGTAGCGTTTAACCATACTCAATTGCAAAAAAATAGTGCGCTTATAACAATGACAATGATAAACTCGCTGATTGCCGACATCTTAAGCGAGGCCAACACCACCACGGGCGACATGAGCGCTAGCGTCGACAAATTTCTACAACAAATATCCGCAAATATCAATGACCTGACAGAAGCAAAAATGAATACAGTTCAATTTTTGTGGTCGAAAGAATTTGAACATTATGTGGCGTTGCTAGACTCACTTGAGACCATCTCAGACGCGGATGATCTAAAAGGCTCACTGACAACACTGGGCGCTGTGTTTGATGGCGTAGCGTTTAACCATACTCAATTGCAAAAAAATAGTGCGCTTATAACAATGACAATGATAAACTCGCTGATTGCCGACATCTTAAGCGAGGCCAACACCACCACGGGCAATATGACCAATGTCGTGAAAGACTTTCTGGAACAAATCTCCGCAAATATCAATGACCTGACGGAAGAAAAAATGAACTCAGTTTCGTTTTTATGGTCGACAGAATTTAATCATTATGTGGCGTTGCTAAACTCACTTGAGACCATCTCAGAAGATGATATAGAAGGAGTTATAATGCTTTCCAGTTTTGGTGAAACGCTGGATGCCCGAGCATTTAACTACGGAGATGACGCTAACAAAAACGCGCATACCATTACAAAAACCAATGTCAACGATTTAGTGGTAAGCATTTTAGGGTTGGTTGAAATAGAGGCTGAGGACGGAGAAAGTTTAAACGGTGTGCAGGTTGCGTTCAACAAAATGATTGCTAGCGTGATAACAAACATTGAGAATTTAGACGACCAAACAATGGAAGCAAACAATTTTAGTTGGACAAAAGAAACTGTGGCGTTCGACAGCATAATCGAACTGAAAGACACATCCGACCGCAACGAGCTGCTAGGCAATTTGGTGTTAATAAATAGTGGCATCTACTTCGACCACTACGATGCAAGTGAGGACATCCAACCACACGACTTGGGAAAAATTTATGCTCAACAATTAGCTGACTCTGACTACAATCGCGGAATTGGATACACATTCGACAACATCGTGAACAACGCCGACGAGACAGCCAATTCGCAAATCATAACAAAAACCATCACAACAGCATTTCTTGTGGGCATTTTCGACTATTTCAAAACCGATTTCAATGACAACAATGCCAGCCTTGACTCCGAAATTAAAGCAATTTTTCTAAGTATTGCCCCAACTGACAGCGATAATTATGAAGCAGAACTAAAAAGCACAAACTATCTAATGGACATACTAGAAAACATCACTCTTGATTTAGAAGTTGAGTCAACCTATTCCAAGTTTGGCGAGTATCTTGACCACATTGCCTCCTCTGAGTTTTCAGGACATGTGGGAGTTGACCTTTACAATAACGCCTTTGAAACCATACTTGAAAACGCAGTGCTAGCCGACATTAACACCGCAGTGAACACTCTAGTTGACAGCGATGACAAAGAGATTAAAAACCTGCTTTCAACTAACAAAGAACTGCTAATTGATGATTTAAAAGAATATGCAGACTTTCATGAACAACTCTACACACACTTGTTTGAAACCATAAAACTGTTAGAAGACATTGAGGATGTGGAAGTAACATATCCTCACGACACAACCATTGCCACAACTTTGTCGGAAAAACTAGAAGAACTGCAAGCAAACGAAATTTTTTTGGCAGAGGCAACAAGATACATTGCAGTTTATATCGTGAGTTTAATAATAGATGCCATTCCATCCACTCCAATTGACATAAGAACACAATATATCAACGAATCGGAGTTTTATAACGGAGACGGCACAAACATGGGATTTAAAAAGTATCTGATTAGCCGCATCGACAACACTGAAAACGAATTATACTACGACGAAGATAACGAAATCACCGAACACGCACCCGTTGACAACAATGACTATTCTCAAGGAATAATAAAAATGGCGTTCGATATTAATAATTACATTGACCTCTATACACCATAAAAAGTCATAACAAATTTATAAAAGTGATTTAAAACCATTCAAATGCTATTTTGCATCAATCTGAAAGTAATTAAACATTTAACTCAGCATCTATAATTCAAAAGGTTATTTGATGCTAATTATAATATTAATCCAAATGTCAATCTAAAAAAAAGTTTTTAAAAATAGAGTGCAATAATAACAAAACGGGAAAATAAAATAAATATAATTAATATAATTAATAT
>CAYJCT010000052.1:0-7145 GCA_964368745.1 uncultured Christensenella sp.
AACCCAAGCAAAAAATAATTAGCAAAACAGTTGAATTTTTAATTAGACATTATTTAATTAAAACAAGCATGATAAAAAAACTATGCTAATTTTCACACTACGCGATTTTAAAAAAATTTATTTTGGAGCAGTAGCAATAAAGTTTACTTAACTCTCAACTTTTTCTGAAAGTGAAAAAAAAATTATATAAAAAATCTCTAAATTTTATTTAGAGATTTTTTATATCTTTTAACCACATATTTTTCACAGATACTAAGATGAACTTTAACGGATTGATATATCAATATTTTATAGTTTGTTTTAACTTTTTAATTTTTGCGGTTAAAACTCTGCCGCAAATCTTCGCCCTTCATCATAATGGGCAAACCCTGAACATTATTAAACATTCTGCTTGCAATGCGGTCGTCATAGCGAGATGCAATTTGTTCCACCGACAAATTCGTGGTAATAATTGTGGGCAGCGACAGCGTGCACCTTTCATTTAATATCAAATATAAATATTCAATGGTCACATTCTTAAGCAAATTCTCACTTCCCAAATCATCAATAATCAACAGTTCTGCCGATAGATAAGGCTCTAACAAAAAATTTTTGTTGCTCAGTGTCTCACAGTGATATTTCAGCATTTCTCTGTTAAATCCAAACGCTGTGTTATAAATTACAAACTTGCCTTTTTCAATGCAATCATTCACCACGCATTGCAACAAATGGCTTTTTCCCGTGCCCACATTGCCCACAATTGTCACGATTTTATATTTCGATGTTTGCAATTTATCCACATATTCTTGCATTATCTGATATATCTTTTTATTGTTTTCGCGCTGTTTTTCATTGGAAATAAAATCAAATTTAGTGGTGGAAAAACTAGGCAACTCCATGCCACTCATGCCACTTTTCTCCAATAGCAAAAGGGTTAATTCTTTTTTAAAACAGTCACACGACTGGTCCGCATTGTCATTGCATATCTTACAAGAATACTGCGGTTTTATTTCTTCTTTCTTTATGTTCAAATCTGCAAGTCTCAGTGCAATTTTTTCCTTTACAGCCTTTAACTCTTGCTCCTTTTCAGCAGTGTCTGATTTTAAAAACCTTGCCTTTCCAATGTCAAATATAAGCGCTTTTGCTTTTTTATATAGAGTTAAAAACTTCTCGTCCAACTTTGCAACATTCAAATTTTTTTCTGCAATTTGCTCCGCATCGATTTTACGCTGAAAAATAATTTCGCGCACTCGACCAAATAAATCGTATTCACTCATACTTCCACCTCAAACACATTTGTGAAAATGCTGTCGATTTGTTGCGCGGTATACTCGCTGTTTTTTGGTCGGTTGTCACTCACATCAACTTTTGCACTGCTTGCCTTGGACACCTTTTTTGCGTCCTGCACGCTAACAATTTTGTCGTTATAATAAATAGACAACAACTTGTTTAAATACTGAAGTGGAAGATATTTATCACGCGATTCCGTTATAGCATGTTCCAACAACTCATCGCTTATTTTCCACGAAAAAATCCATGTTTTATACGCCGCCCTATCCGAGTTCACCACCACTCTTTCAATGCCCAGTTTAGACAAAATCTCAGAGATTTTACCATCGTTTTTTATCTGATTAAACAAATGATTTTCAATTGCCGTCGCCGTCAACAGCCCCATTTTATACATTTGGTCAACTTTATAGTTCATACCCTGCAGCGTTCTTATGCTGGTTTTAAAGCAAAAGGAAGCAATCAACGAAAGGGCTTCAATTTCAAAACCCAGCGCCAGCCACGGCAAAATATAAGTGTCCACCACCATTTCCAAATTGTCGTATCTCACGCCCAATTTTTTGCAAATATCTTTTGCAAGTGAGGTATACTCTTCTTCGTTTTCCATAAACTGTGAAATTTCTTTTATGCTTCTTATGTTTGCGCTATAGCATTTTTCCACCAGCGCATTTAAGCGATTAATTCCGCCCGATTTTACGCGTTTTGCTAAATACAAAATTACATCCAGCGAAAATTCCAGTTGGTTTTGCCATGTTAAAAACATTTGATATTCGTCAGTTGATGCCGCGCGTTTAATTTTTAGCACTTTTAGCACCAAACTAATGTCGCCACTAATTTTTTCTTGTTCAATTAGCCGCTCTTCCACATCGTTGCAAGTCAAAATTCCTTCGCGTGCCCAGTTTCTTGCCACCGTTAATATGTAGGAATAACTGATGTTTTCATTTTTAATCTTCACGCAGTACTTCATAATCATAAGCAGCGCGTCTTTTTCCATGTGGTGGGTTTCCAAAAAATAATAGTATTCCGAAAACTCCACCGGCGTAATCATGCGACCCTTTATAATTTCTTGCGCCAAAGTGTTAAAGGTTGCGTATTTATCCACATTGAATTTCTTTAGGCGAGTGGACGAATTTTTTATGGGAAGATAGCGAATCTCCACAGGATCGGTGGAAAGCACCTGCACCAAATTCAGTTCCTGCCAGTAGATAAAGGAACTAATGATGTCATCTTCCGTTAGGTTAAGCGTGGTAGAAAAGCCCTTTATTGTGTTGTCGAAACTGTCGGGTTGGTTGCATTTTAACAGCCCAAACAAAAAAACCTTAACGCAATTTTCTGGCGCTATGGGCATAAACTCACTCAAAAAAACATTTTCTATGCTTGTCCCATTGGACGACACGAACTCACTTGAAAACTTTACAAACGCCAAAAATAACTCCCTTAACTCTTATTTAATAATCTTTTCATAATTTTTTAATATTCTTTACAAATTTCTGCAATAATTCTTAAGTGATTTAATTATATCTAATATCACTCAATTAATCAAGTAAAATAAAAATTATTGAAAGGCAGAATTTTCACTCTCAAAAAAAATTTTTTTAGCACCTCAAATTTATTTGCCACAAGGGAAGTTTCTGCAAAATCCTAAAAATTGCTTTGAGTTAAAGAGTATGTATAATATAATCAAAGTATAGATTATTAAAATTATTTTTTAGTTTAAAGTTTTAAGTGGGGTTTAAATAATTGAAAATTCTTCATACCGCTGATTGGCACCTAGGTTGCAAAACCGACGACTATGATCGGTTGGAAGAGCAAAAAAATGCTCTTAGCCAAGTGGTGAAAATTGCAAAAGAAAAACAGGTTGACATGGTTATTATCGCAGGCGACATCTACGATTCTTTTGTGCCGTCCTCTGATGCGGAAGACCTTTTTTATAACACAATCAGCGATTTGAACAATAACGGAAACACCATAGTGGTGGCAATTTCCGGCAACCACGACGAACCAAAACGCCTTAGCAACGCCAACATTTTTGCCAATCGATATGGGATATATCTATTGGGCACTCGTGACAAAGTTTCTATCAATTCTAATAAAGAAAAAAATATTTATGCCACAAAATCAGGCAAATGTTTTATCGAATTCGAAACCAAAAAAGGCGAGAAAATAGTGCTTGCATATTTGCCTTATCCCTCCTACTACCGCTTTAAAGAAATCAGACAGGAAGATGATAATTTTAACGAAAAAGTGCAAAGTTGGTTTGCACCGGGCTTCGCGGCTTTTCGCGACGACACCATAAACATCGCAACCTCTCATCTGATGACATATGGCGTCAGTTTAACTGCGGAAGAGTTCGAAGTATACACCACAGGCAATGTTAAAGCCAACAATTTTGTAGACAATACCGTTGTCACAAGCGCTGCCCACTACACCGCTCTTGGACACATCCATAAGTGCATCGCTGTGAACAAAGAAAAAAATATTCACTACTCCGGCTCTCTTATAAACATGTTTTTCAACTCGGGAGAAACTCCCACAAAAGTAATCCTTGCCGACATTTCTATTAATGGCGTAGAAAGCGTGGAAAAAATTCCACTAGATGTAAAATTATTAAAAAGTTTCACTGTATCGTCCATAGTTCAGGCAGAAATGATTTGCAAAGACAATATTGACGACCTGCTAAAAATTTCCATAGAAAATGTAGACAGGGTGGATATTTCCGACATCAAACGCCTGCGTAAAAACTACCCCAACCTAATCACACTTAGCGTTATCACAAAAGACGCGATTGCAACCAGTTTTGTGGTTTCTAAAAAGAACCTCACCAACGCCGAAATTTTTGACTCTTTTGTGGAAAACAAAATTGGAAAACCAACTTCTTCTTCCGTTCGTGAATTATTTTTAGAATTAATGAGCGAGGATTTATATGAGACCAATTAATCTAAAAATTGAAGGAATAAATAGTTATGTCAGCGAGCAGACAGTGGATTTTGAAAAAGTATCTCAATCCAACCTGTTCGGTATTTTTGGCGAAACGGGCAGCGGAAAAACCTCTATTCTAGACAGCATTGTGATGGCTCTATATGGCACCAGCGACCGCGATGTCATTCAAAACATCATAAATGTGCACGCAAAAAAAGCAAAAATTGAGTTCGAGTTCGACACCATTGCATTAGAAAAAAAGGTGCGATATCTAGTTAAGCGCGTTTATTTTGTGAGACCCAGCGGCATCAAATCTGACGCCACTCTCATCAACAAAAACACCTCCCTCACCGAAGCAGAAGGTGTGGACGCCGTTAACGAAAAAATATTAAAAATAATTGGCGTTGCAAAAAAAGAATTTTTAAAATGCATTGCCCTGCCTCAAGGCGAGTTCGACCGCTTTTTGTCAGACACACCGCTTAGCCGTAAAAAAACCATTGCAAAACTTTTCGACCTAGAGCAATTTGGCGCCGACCTACAAGAAAAAATAAAAAAGCGAAAAGAACAATTAACGCTAAAAAAATTAAATCTTGAAGATAAATTAAGCGTGTTTCGCCACATCTCCACCGAGCAGTTAACCAGCCTCAACATTTTAAAAGAACGCAAACAAAAAGAAAGAGTGGATTTGGAATTTTTACTAAACCAATCCAAAACCGAACTTGCAATAAACTCCGATGACTTTGATAAACGCGAAAAACTAAACGAACTAAAAGTTTCGCTGGCACTTAAAAAAAGCGAACAAAAAAGTATCGACCACCTAAAACAACAAATTCAATACACCACAAAATATGGTAATTTTGTGATAGTGAACACCAAGTTCAATAACACCACAAACGAAATTGAACGCATCAACAATCTGCTGAGCGATTTAAAAAATCAACTTCAATCCAACAGCATCAACCAAACTTTTGCTGCTCAAAAATTGCATGCTGTGGATGCAGAAAAAACAAAACACGCTCAACTCTTAGAAAAATTAAAAGCCGAGGCAAGCAGGCGCGACTTTTTGCAGGAAAAAATTTGCGATAACGATAATGAAATCGAAAAGATTAAAGGTCAGCAAAAAGAATGGAACACAGAGATTAAACAGTCTTTTGAGGAGTTGAAATTGCTGATTGCTTCAGTTAATAAAAACGCTAAAGTAATTTTAGACGCAAACAAAAAACTAACTGCAACTAATACTATTTTGCAAAAGTTTGAAAATGCATCCAGCGTGGAATGCAGAGAAGAAGTTGTTGAGTTCTTGTCGTCGTTAAAAGAAAATATCGAACCTAATAATCTAGATGAAATAAAAACTTTTAAAATTTATTCCCAAATCAAAGAAATGCTAAAAGACATCGCTAACTTTAAAAAGATTTATCAGGAAGAGATAATAAAAATTAAAAGTGATTTCGAAGAACTGAACAAGGTTAAAAATACAAAAAATTATCGCCTGTCTCTAGAAACTCAAAAACAACAACTAACCGAATTGCTTGCCAGCACAACTGAAATAGACAAACAAGACCAGCAAAAAATGTATGAACTAAAAACACTGTCTCAAACCAACAAAGCGAAAATTGCTCAGAGCGAAAACTACATTGTGCAACTGCAAAATGACAACGCAAAAATCAATGAAAGCCTCTCTTCACTTTGCACCAAAAAAGATGTTGACTTTCAAGCCAATGTGTTAAAACAAGTGGAGAAAGATTTTGAAAACGAAAACCAAAAACACAACCAACTAATAAATGAAAAGCAAAAAATTATCACAGACATCGAAGTCAACACCAACTTACTGGAAAACAATAAAAAGAAAATTAAAGAATATAAAGAAGTACTAAAACTTTTCGAAATTGAAAACACAATAAAAAATAAAGAGAATTTGGCATCTATGATGCTGGATGAACAAGAGTACAAATTAGCAAAATTAAAAGTGAATGAACACGAAAAAAGTGTGGCATATTTAGAGTCCTACATCACCGAACTCTCCCCCACACTACAAAACACAAAAGTTACCAAAGAACAAATAAAGTTTTTGGAAAACAAATGTGCGTCGCTACAACAACAAGTCAACGACACCTCGGTAGAAATTGAAGTTATTGCCTCCAAAATATTAGAACAAAACGAAAACATAGAAAAAGTTAAAACCTTTGCAAAAGACTTGGAAAGCATAAAAACCAAACTCAGCACAGTGCTCGACCTACAACACATTCTTTCCAACGGCGCACTGTTAGACTATGTGTCGGAAGAGTATATGTATTTGATAACAGAATTTTCAAACAGCTATGTATACCAACTTAGCAAGGGCAAATACTTTTTAAAATACAACGGCGACTTTGCGGTAATCGACAACTTCAACGGAGGCATTCTACGCGGTGTAAAAACATTGAGTGGCGGAGAGAGGTTTATCATTTCACTTAGTTTGGCTCTGGGAATTTCTCAAAGCATCGCCACTAACAACAACAAAAATTTCAACTTCTTTTTCATAGACGAAGGCTTTGGTTCCCTTAGTGATAGTTACATTGAAAAAGTGCTTCAGAGTTTCGACGCATTGATAAAATTGGATTTCACAGTGGGCTTTATCACACATGTGGAAAAGATGCAAAACTACATCACAAACCGCATAGTTGTAACTAAAGAAAGCAATGAAGCAGGCTCAAAACTGCAACATTTCTTCTAACACATAAATTGACTTATTGTCAGAAAGTGCCACTTTTAAAAAACAGCAGGAAAGCAAATTCCCTGCTGTTTTTTATTATAAATTAAATAAATTCATAACCCCTTTAACTAAAGGTCTCATTGATTTAGAATAATTACCACAACTTAAACAATCACTTGTGTGAATAAGTTCCCATAGTTTTTCGGTACGAGCAAATTCATATTCCCTTATAGTATCTTCGTCATATCTTTTTGATTTACTACCCATA
>CAYJCT010000053.1:0-6922 GCA_964368745.1 uncultured Christensenella sp.
TTGTGATATTATAATTAAAATCATTTATTTTAGGAGATTTTTTGTATGTTTACTGATTTTTTAATTACTTCAACTTTGCCAAATTGGGTTACTTCATCGTTTCCCGTTATTCAAACTATTTTGTTGATTGTTATTGCACTTAGTGCACTTACCATTATTTTGGCAATTTTAATTCAGCCGTCCAGTCCGGACAAAGGCAGCAATGCCATAACAGGTGTGACCGACAGTTATTATATGAAACACAAAGGTAGCACAAAAGAAGGCAGGCTAAACAAATTGATTATAATTTGTGCAGTTGCAATTTTTGTTTGCACTATTTTGTATTTAATTTCTACTGGTATTTACAACGGGTTACAAAGAAGTTAGGATTTTTTTCATACTATTTTAAAAGTTGGTTTTATGGATTTTTACGAATTGGTTCTTTTGCAAATTGAAAAGAACAGATTGCACGACTTGGACTATGAGTTTTTGATTTCACAACTGTGTGTGTTAAACAACAAACCTTATGCTGACATGCAGGTGGTGGTGGATTTTTTACTGAAATCTGGTCGCATTTCTGTGGTGGACGCTCCTGTTTTTGACGGGCAGAAAAAAGATGGTTTTTCAGTTTTAAGTGAGCGGTCTAATGAGGGGTTGTCAGTTTCGGATGAGCAGTTGCAGCATGCTTACAGTTTGCTTTCTAAACGAGACAACAAATCAAAAGCAAATACTCTTCGCGTGAAGGGTAAAATTGATATGACTCGGAGAGGCTACGCTTTTTTGTTGCCTTTTGACGAGGAAATGGAAGATGTTTTTATTGCTGAAAAAGATTTGAAAGGCGCAAACAACGGCGACACGGTTATTGTGGATGCAATGAGCGTGGGCAAAAGCAAACTAGAGGGCAAGGTGTTGCAAGTGATTGAGCGCGCCAACCAACTTGTGGTGGGTACAATTTATTTAAACAAGAAAAATGCAATTGTGGTGGCGGACGATGTTAAGTTTTCCAAGGACATTTATGTTCCGCTAAACAAGGTGTTGCACGCAAAAAATGGACAAAAAGTGTTTGTTAAAGTTGAGCGGTTTTATGCCAACAAAAAACTTCCTGACGGCGTGGTTGTGGAAGTTTTGGGAGATCCAGACACAATTGAAACCGATTTGATTAGCATTATTCGCTCTTACAATTTGTTTGAAAATTTTCCTAAAGTGGTGTTGGAAATTGCTGACAAGATTCCTGAAAAAGTGGAAAAAGAAAAATTGACACGCAGGCGGGATTTAACAAAATTGCAGTGTTTTACCATCGACGGCGAGGACAGTCGCGATTTTGACGACGCTATTTCCCTTGAAATAAACAAGGCGGGCAGGCGAGTGCTGGGCGTTCACATTGCTGATGTGGGAGAGTATGTGCCAACGGGTTCGGTGATCGATAAAGAGGCTTACAAAAGAGGCACCAGCATTTATTTCCCTACAAAAGTTTTGCCTATGCTGCCGCAGGTGTTGAGCAACGGCATTTGTTCTTTGCAGGAAGGCGAGTTGAGGCTGACCTTGTCGGCTTTTATTGAGTTTGACGAGAACGCAAAAGTTGTGGATTTTTCTTTTTGCGAGAGCACAATAATTTCAAAAAAGCGATTTACTTACAACCAAGTGCAAAAGGTGCTAGATAATGATAGTAAATCAAAAGAAAAGTTTGCACCTTTTGTGGAAACGCTAACTAATATGAATAAGTTGGCAAAGCAGATTTTGAGAAATCGTGATGCAAAAGGCGCGGTAGAGTTCAACATTCCTGAAGTGACGGTTGAGACCGATAATTTGGGTGCGGTGGTGGCGCTGGGCAAGCGCGAAACTTTGGAAAGTCATAAATTGATCGAAGCGTTTATGGTGATTGCAAACGAGTGCGTGGCTGAGTTTTTCTTTAAGAAAAAGTTGCCTTTTGTGTATAGAGTTCATGAAAAACCAGATGCCGAAAAAATGGAAGCATTTTTAGTTTTTATAAAAAAATTGGGTGTTGATGTCAACTTTTCTTCCAAAAAAGTTTCAGCGATGTCGTTGCAACAAATCATAAAAAGTGTGGCGGGCAAAGACCACGAATATGCTGTTAATCGCATGTGCTTGCGGGCGTTGCAAAAAGCAAAATATAACACCGAATGTTTGGGGCATTTTTGTTTGGCGTCCACCTATTATTGTCATTTTACCTCGCCTATCAGGCGCTATCCCGACCTTACTATCCACAGAATTATGAAAGATTTTATGCGCGGATTGTTAAAAGATAAAAGACTTGCAGACACAAGGCACACCGCTCAAATTTCTGCCATAAATTCTTCTATCACGGAAGTGGTGGGGGAAAAAGTGGAGCGTGATGTGGACGATTTGTATCGCGCATATTTTATGAAAGATAAAATTGGGCAGGAATTTGACGCGATTGTTAGTGGCGTTACCAACTTTGGAATTTTTGTTTCACTTGACAACACGGTGGAAGGAATTGTTAAAATCGACATGTTGCCAAGCGACTATTATGAGTTTGTGGCAGAAGAATATTTGCTGAAAGGCAGTGCTCACAAGTTTTATATTGGTAAAAAGGTTAGGGTTAAGTTGTTGTCGGTTAACACATCCGCTCGCCAAATTGACTTTGTTTTAGTGTAAAAACCACACTTTTGCAGGTTTTTTTGCGTAATTATTGTGAAATTTTGATCAGTTTGGTATTGTTTTTGTGTTATGATAATGATATAATAGTAGGTGTAGAGATTTGAAAGTAGTTGCAACTAATAAAAAAGCATATTTTGATTACTTTATTGATACTTCTTTTGAGGCGGGTTTGGCGCTGGTCGGTGCAGAAGTTAAGTCGATCAGAGCGGGGAATGTTAGCCTTAAAGATAGTTTTGTCTCTTTTTACAAAAATGAGGCATATATCAAGAACATGTATATCAAAAAATTCGATCATGACTCTTTGAACGAAGTCGATGAGCGCCGTGAACGAAAGTTGCTTTTGTCGTCAACTGAAATTTCAAAAATTTCTAGTAAAATCCTTGAAAAAGGGTTTACTTGTGTTCCTCTAAAATTGTATTTCCGCGGAAAGTTTGTGAAGTTGGAAATTGCTCTTGCTAGAGGCAAGCACACCTATGATAAAAAAGCAGCCTTAAAGGAAAAGGATTTATTAAAGGAGGCTAAACGGGAAATTAAAAACTTTTAAAATTTTTTTGGGGGCGTAATGGTTTCGACGGATTGCCCCGCGGCTAGGTTAAGCACATCGCAGATAAAGCACTGCGTTAACAAAGTAAACTTAAAATTAAATGCAGAAAATAATGCAGTTCTAGCTGCTGCGTAAAACGCACAGTTAGTGTTCAATTCCACTTCTCCCATGAGTGGTCTTGAGCATAAACAAAGTGGGATATAGGCCCGACAATTGAACGGATGTTGGGTTTAGACAAATTTAGTTCTAGTGTGGTGAGATTTTGTTGATTTTGTTTTACTTCACGAAACTTTAAAATTAACTAAATGTGTAGAAATACTTAGTGGCAGCTTTTCGGACACGAGTTCAACTCTCGTCGCCTCCACCAAAAAATAATAAATTAAAAGTAAAATTAGTTTCTGGTTTATCATCTCTAAAAAACTCTGGTCTTATAACAAAGGGGAAAAGTTATATGAATATTTTAAATGCTATTGTTGATATTTTGATGATTTTGGCAACCATTCTTTTGGGCGCACTTGTGATCGCTTTTGTTTTGGATCTTTTGCTTTCTATTTTTAGTAGAAAGAAAGGTCTTTTTACTAGAAAAAAAGCAAAAGATGATTATGATGACCCAAAAACGCAAAAAAACGAGAAAAAAATTGGTGGCACTGAAAAAAATATTAAGAAAGAAGATGTTGTTTATTACAAGGATGTGAAAAAGTCTGACAAATCATCAAAAAATGGTCAGCAAGCAGAAGACGACGAGTTTGATGAAGTGGATTTCACGAAAGCGGTGGAAGAGCAGCAGGCAATTTTAAGAGAGCAAGAAAAGAAAATGCGCGATCAAAGTGGGAGAAAGCCTGCGGGTTTGTCGCCCATCGTTGTTAATAACAATGAAGAAGAAAATTTTGATGAGATTTTAGATAATGTTACAAAAGAGGCATGGAAAGTTTATAGCGCAACGAACGCAATCAAAGAAATTAAACCGGTAAAAAAGTTAGACGAAGGACCTGTGTTTTCTCCTATAACTGCGCCACCGGCACAAGTTGAAAAGAAAGTAGCAAGTGAAGAAGCGGCAGAATTAAAGCGATTAAAAGATGAAATTGCAAAAGAAAGAGAAGAAATTGCAACTCTAAAAAAAGAGTTGCTAAATCCAAAAACGCCCGACAAAACTGAGGTTATGCAGGAAGTTGACAATAAAACCGAAAGTGAGTTGGCGCGCGTTGTTGCTCAACAACTAGACGATTTTAAAAAGGAAATTCTTGAAAAAGAAAAAGAGATTCAGCGCTTAAAGCAAGACAAGGTGTCGGCTGAAGAGGCTGCTAAATTAAAGCGCGAGGAAGATGAAAAACTAAAGCGTATGGAAGAGTTGAACAAAGCAAAAGAACTCTACAACAAAGAGCGCGAAGAACTGGAGCGCATTAAAAAAGAATGGCAGGATTCAGTTAAGAAAGAGGAAGAGGAAAAGCGTGCAAAAGAAAAAATGTCTATGTCTTCTAAATATGATGGAACGGTGGATTCTATTGTTAAAGATTTAACAGAATCTAAGCGCGCAATTAGAGAAAGAGACGAAGAGATTAAGCGACTTGCTAAAGAACACGAAAAAGAAAAGCAAGAGGTGGGCGCAATTTCAAAAGATTTGTCGCAATCTAAAAGAGAACTTAGAGAAAAAGAAGAAGAAATAAATAGGCTTATTAATTTCACTAAAGAGAATGAAAAGGAAAAGCAAGAACTGGAAAAGTTGCGTCAGCAATGGCAGGTTAGAGAGCAGGAGTTGTTGGAAATTCAGAGAAAACAAAAAGAAGAAGCTAACCGCAACTTAGAAGAAATCAAGCGCGACTTAGAGTTTTCCAAAAGAGATATCAAAGACAAAGAATACGAAATGGAGCGTTTGCGAAGGCAAAAAGAAGATTTCTCGAAAGAGCGTGACGAACTGGACGAAATGCGACGCAAGTGGCTTTTCAGGGAACAGGAATTGCTGGAAATTCAAAGAAATCAAAAGCATGAAAATCAAAAAGAAATGGATAGCCTGACGCGTGATTTGCAGGTTTCGCAACAAGAAATTGCAGCAAAACAGTCGGAGATTGATAATCTAATTAAAATTCAAGCAAATTACACTGAAGCCAACGATGAACTTGAAAGGATGAAGCAGACTTGGAGAGACAAGGAGTTGGCGCTGATTCAGTTGCAACAACAGCAACAAAATGAAAATAAAAAACAAGTGGAAACGATTAACAAAGAATTGCAAAACGCGCTTCACTTGATTGAAAATAAAGAATCGCATATAAAAAATCTGCAAAAACAAAAAGAAGATTATTCCATTGAAATTGAAGAACTTGAACGATTAAAGACGGAATGGAGTTTGAAAGAAAAAGAACTGATTGAAGTGCAAAAAACCATGCGCGAAGACGACAAAAGAGCGGTTGACGCAATGGCAAAACAACTGGAAGATTCCAAAGCACGCATTGCTGATATGCAAAGTAAAAATGAAAAAATGAGCGAACAAATAACTGCTAAACAAAACCAAATCGAGTCTTTGAAAAAGCAAAATGAAGACTATTCTATGGAACTTAAAGAACTGGATAAACTTAAAGTTGAGTGGAAAGAAAGGGAAGAATCGCTTATTGATTATCAGGAAAAGCAGGAATATGACAGGCGAGTGTTGCTGGAGAAAATGAGCGCAGAACTTAAGTGCAACAAAGAAGAAATTGCAAACAAAGAGCGTGAAATCAGTGAATTGAAAAAGTTGAAAGAAGACTCATCTTCGCAACAAAAAGAGTTGAACGACTTAAAAGACAATTTGACAGAAAGAGAGCAGGAACTGCATAAAATTCAAGTTAGCCAAAATGTTAGCAAAGCAGAACTAAAAGCCGCAAATAAAGCGGTGCTTGATAATTCTAAATACATAACTGTTGCGCGTATGAACGCGACTTTGGCTAAAATTATGAGCGATACTTCCAAAATTGAAAAAGAATCAACAGAAAACAAAGTGCTTAAAAAACTGCAGATTGTGGAAGATAAAAAGAAACGAGAAGTGGAAAGAGCAAGGCAGTTGTTTCAACAGCAATTGATGTCGTCGCAACAAAAGTTTGAAGAAGCAAAAATAAAAATGCAGGCGATGCTTAATTCGGGAAATATTCAAAGTAGGTTGTCCAACATTGTTATGAAAACCAGCAGCCCGAAAAAGACCAAAGCGTCCATTCAGTATACTACAACTAGAAACGAAGTGGTAAAAACTGCAAGTGTGAATAATAAGCAAACAGAAAAAAGCAAACCACAAATTGTTTATGAAAACAAAGCGCTTAAAAAACCAGCAGTAGTTGCAACTCAACGCAATTTAACGCCTGCTGAAAAACGATTACAAAAATTGGAAGAGGAATATAGGCTGTCGCAAAAAGAACTAAAAAATGTTGCCGACCAATATTTTCCGATATTGAAAATAAAAGAGACGATGGACAACGATTTGCTTAAACTTAATAAAAAGGAAGCAAGCGTTGCAAAACAAAAGTTGGCGCTATATGGCGGAAAGAATGCAAGTGATGTTCCTAGTGCTAAAAAAGAAAAAATCGACAAAGACATGCAGATGATTAAAAACTTAAAAGAACGCATAAACACAAGCACTAAGTATTTGCAACAAAATGAAAATCGACTTCCTGATTTAGAAAAAAATTATAAACTAATTCAGAAAAATTTGGTTAAAATGAAAGACGAAATGGATGTTATTAAGTCCAGCATGCCTTGGTTTGTTAGCAAAAAATAAATTATGGTAGAAAGTTGATG
>CAYJCT010000054.1:0-6616 GCA_964368745.1 uncultured Christensenella sp.
AAATGATTTGCGCCAACTATCCATGTTAAACGGTTATACTCATTTTTATTTATTATAGATTTCAATTTTATTATAGTGAATTTTTATTTTATTTTGGTTTGCTCTTGGGTAAAGATTATAGAATATAATTTATAAAAAGTATTTTACGCGTTATCCAAACTAAGTATTTCTATCGCATCTGCCACTTGCTCGAAAAGCATAACCAGTGTCATGGGTCCCACGCCTCCCGGCACTGGAGTGAAAGCCGCTGCAACTTCTTTTGCCTCTTCCAAGTCCACATCTCCCACATTGCCCGGGTTATAACCGGCGTCCACAATTACCACACCAATTTTTAACCACTCTGCCCTGATGAATTTTGGCTTTCCAACCGCCGCCACAACCACATCAGCACGGCGCAAATGTTCCACTAAATTAACGGTTTTGGAATGACAAATGGTAACAGTAGCATCTTTTTTTAACATCATAAGCGCCACAGGTTTGCCCAAAATATTGCTGCGCCCCACCACCACAACATGCTTGCCCGCAAGGTCAATGTGATAATGTTCCAGCAACCTCATAATTCCTTTTGGAGTGGCACATTCAAACGCAGACTGTCCGCTCGCCACTTTTCCAAACGACATACTGCTAACACCGTCCACATCTTTTTCCACATCAATAGCATCAAAGCACTTCAACTCATCAACATGCCAAGGCATGGGATGTTGCAGCAAAATTCCTACAACTTTATCGTCTTTGTTTAACTTTTCAATTAGTTGCAACACATCTTCAGTGGTTGCAGATTCCTCTAAATAATAGGGCGAAAATTGCAACCCCAACCGCTCACACATCCTGCCTTTCATACGCACATAAGTGTGCGACGACGCATCGTTTCCTACCAATATGGTTGCAAAAATCGGCACAAAATCCAGCCTTGTTTTAAGACATGAAATTCTTTCTTTTAACTTTTCTTCCAACTCTTTCGCTAACTCTTTTCCCGCCAATTCCAAGCCAATCTTCCCCCATATTTTGCAATCAACTGTTTACCATTAACATTTACATTTCACTAGCATTTACTATTGTTTTTTGTTTAAATTGTGCGCGCTTTTCTATAGGCGCTTTTGGTCGCTTCAAAAACTTTTCCGCAACGCAAACTGTCGCCAATATTATAAATTTCCCTTGCCAAATTGTTTTTAACCGCCACATTATATAGCCCGTTATTGCTCACTGTTCCAATGGCAACAACCACCGCATCTGCCTTTAATTCCACCGCTTTTATGTTTTGTTTAACTTTTGGAGCAAGCGGATTTTTAATGTTTTCAGGCAACACTGGCTGCCAAGTAACAAAAGGCGACGGCACCGATTTATGCACATTTTTATAAATCACAACGCTGTTAGGCGTGATGCTTTTTACCTTGCTTAAATTATGCACACCCACGCCTGCTTTTTTCAAATAATAAATAATATGCCCGCGATTTGCCGTGCAAGTGTGTTGCATCAAATCCTTTTTCATCTCCACAATTTCCACATTCTTGTTCAGTTCATATTTAAAGAAATACGCCGCTTCACAACCGCTGTCTCCCCCGCCCACAACAACAATATCTTTGGCATTTTTAATAAGAGATGGATTGTTTAGCACATCCACAACATTAAACACATTCTTGTGGTTTTCGCCCTCAATTTTGCAACTGGTCTGCTTACTGCCCGTGGCAAACACAATAACATCATACTTTTTCTCTTTAAGCATGGTCTCAGTAACTTCTGTTTTTAAATACAGCGCAAAGTTTTTGTTTGTCTCCAACTTTTTAACAGCGCCCTTTAAATAGGTTATATAATTTTGAATTTCATATTTTATTTTTGGCTGCGATGCTGCAGTTAGCATGCCACCAATATGAGCATTTTTGTCAAACAAGTCCACGCTGTGACCGCGCTTCAACAACACTTCTGTTGCCACCACACCTGCAGGACCTGCGCCCACCACAGCCACTTTTTTTAGTTTTTCTGCCCTTGGAATTTCTGCAGAATATTCTTCCTCAAAAGCCGTTCTCGGACACACTGCACACTGCGGATGCCCGCCCTCCACAAACTCTTTTATGCACGCCTCATGGCAACCGATGCAGGGCACAATGTCCTCCACATCTCCGCGATAGGCTTTGTTTGGCCAGTCGGGGTCAGCAAGTAGCGGTCGCGCCAGCATAATCATGTCGCACTGCTCGTTCCTCAGTGCATTTTCTGCCAAATCAGGATATCCCAGTTTTCCCACTGCCACCACTGGCACAGGCAAGCCTGCGTTACTCAAAACATTATTTTCTGCAAAATATTTTTTTGCAATTTCTGCAATATCCAAAAAACAACCACTCGGCATGGAAGACGGCGGATGCGGCAACCACCAGTTGTCGTAACAACCTAAGTCGACATCAAACATATCCACTCCCGCTGCCACAAGTTTTTTCATGTACTCCAGCGTTTGCTCCATCGTTCTGCCGTTGGTAAATTTCTTCAAACTTTTAATTCCGTGCATGTCTTTGCCATAGGTTTCGTTTAGCATAAGCGACAAATCTATGCGATACATAATCGGATATTTATCGCCGCAACGCGCGCGAATTTCTTTTATCATATCCACGCCAAACTGCTCATAGTTTGCGTATCTGCCCAACACGCGCCTGTTGAAAGCGGGGTTGGTCAACTGCTCAATCAAATAGCCCTCGTGACCATGAAGATAAACGCCGTCTATATTCATAGCTTTTGCGTCGGCCGCTGCCTGACCAGTTTTCTTAATAATTTTTTTAATTTTCCTGTCCGACAATCTCCTGCACGGAATTTGAGGAATATAATAGTTGGGGTTCCAAGACGCCGACACAGGAAGTTTTAGTTGCGTTAGCAACACTTGCGGATTTCCCACACGACCCAGCCCCGCCGTTAGTTGAATGAAAATGTGCGAGCCATGAGAATGCACCATACTTGATAAATCCCTCCAGCCTGCAAACACCGTTCTGCTTCTGTCGATGCGGGGAAAATAACTAAGTTTGCCCACTTCGGTTATGGTAGAATCAATGCCATAGGTGGTGGGAACTAGCCCCGTGGTAATAAGTCCCACTCCCCCTTTTGCGCGCTCTTCGAAATATTTCAGCATTTTTGCGTTAGGTTTTCCCGTTTCCTCGCACATGCTAATGTTTCCCATTGGACCCATCACAATGCGGTTTTTCACGGTTATCGAGTTTATTTTAATAGGCGAAAACATGTTTTTGTAAGGATAAAGTTTTTTTGTCATAGTAGGAATGCCAAATTTTCCATTAAACCAGTCTCCAAAACTTTCGGTCAGTTCGACCAACTTTTTATCAAATTTCATAGATTCTGTCCTTTTTCTTTTTTTTATTTTCAACACTTAAATTCGTGTGTGAAACCACCTAAAAAGTTACAAACTAATTACAACTTAATTACAACTTTATTACAAATTGTATTACATACTAATTACAACTCAATACAAACTAAATTAAACACCAAATTAAAAACTGCCTTTTTGATATCTTAAAAAAAATAGAGGTAAAAAAAGCCACTTCCATAACGCCCCTATTATAGCACCGCTGCCGCACTATCTCCAACAAAATGCATAAATAATATTAAACATAGCCAAAATATCATAAAAAAGGAGATGATTTTTTTGAGTACTGTTAAACAATATATCACTCTAGGAATAGTGGCACTGATTTTTGTGGCGGCGGGTTTGCTGCTATATTTTGTGGGAATAAAATCTCATAACATTCATTATGTGAGGCTGGAAGTTAATCCGAAAGTGGAAATCTTAACAAATAGAAACAATGTTGTTACGCATATTATGGGCGAAAATGAAGCGGGTAAAGAAGTGCTGATGCAAGAAAAATTTGTGGGGCTAAAAATTGAAGAAGCGTGCAAAAAGTTCATTGACCTTTGTGTGAAAGCAAATTATATCGACATAGAAAAGCATGACAACGCTGTGCAAATAACAGTGGTTTCGGGCGCGATGCAGTCGTTGGAGCAAAAGGTTTTTGAGTCTCTTAACAATTATTTTTTAGAAAACCAAATCTTTGCAATCATCTCGGAAAACGATAACGATTTAGCAAGCATCAAGGACGCCAAAGAAAAAAATGTGACCAATGTGAACAAATTAACGCTGATTAACTCAGTTATCAATGCGGGCAGTGATTTGACATTTGAAGAGTTAAATAAACTAAACGAATCGCGGTTGCTTGAGATGTTGAAGGATTTATTTGACAACCAAAACGAAAACGAAAATCAAGACGCCCTTGCAATTTCTTCCACCACAAGATTGGCAAACAAGTCTCTTCGCATCGACCAGAACAGAGTGCGATTGCAACAATTTTTGGATGCGCAAAATGATGAATCGAAACAAAAATTTGCAGAAGAATACGACGATTTCAAAAAACTAAATACAGCAAACTACGATGTGGACTTCGAGGAAAAATATGTTAAATGGGCAAATTTCATGCAGTGAATGTTTATAAAATCAATAAAAACCAACAAAGTCAAAAATTTATTTGTAAAAAAATGAGTTATCTAATATAATAACAAAAAAGCGTATTGGAGCACTCTTATGTCAAAAAGTCTATTTATCTTTATCTCAGGAACTAGCGGTGCTGGCAAAAACACTGTTATTTCACAAGTTATGAAACAGCATGGTGATTACAAATTTTTGCTGTCGCACACCACGCGTGCTCGCCGCATTGACGACAAAGATGATAAATATCATCATGTTTCAAAAGAGGAATTTGAAAGGTTGATTTCCACTGGTGACATCATCGAATATGATATGTTCAACAATAACTATTATGGCGTAAGTAAAGGTGCAATAAAAACCCTTGCAAACACTGGCGATGTTGTGTTTAAAGATATTTCGGTTAAGTGTGTGGAAAATGCTCAGTGCATTTTTAAAGACGGTATCAACTTTGTTTCTGTTTTTTTAACTCAGTCAAAAAAGGTGCTAAAACAAAGATTGATTGACCGCAAATATTCCCTTGCTGAAATTTCCTCGCGCCTAAAACTCTACAAACACGAACAAAGCAAAGTCAAAAATTATGACTATTTGATTTTTAACAATTCACTACAAAAAACGGTGGAGTATGTGAACGCAATCATCAACACAAAAACAAATAATCTGCCAATAAATACATTTGAAAGCAGCCAAAATATATTAGAGAAAAAAATCGACAAATGCATTAAACGGCTGGAAAAAAACAAGCGCGCAAAAGATGTGGAAGTGACGGCTCACGAAAATGAACTCTACATCACAAGCGGCATCAACACTTATTTGGCGCACTTAAAATCGGGAAAACACATAACGCTAAAATTTGTGGAAAACAATCAGTTTTCACCACTTTCTGAAACCGAGCAAAAAGAGTGGCTAAAGATTCAAAAACTTTATAAGTGATTAACATTTAAAACAACATTTGAATAATGAATATTTAATAAGTTGTAAGTAATAAATAATTGATTGTAACAAGAATTAAATAATAAATTTTTAACAACCATTTGAACAATTGATTTTTAATAAGAGTTAAACAACAAATTTCTAAGTGCAATAATTCAGCAACCAACCTTATTGGTTTTAAAAAACAACTGATTTTTAGCATATTAAAAAAATAACAACTATATTTTAGGGCAATAACAAAAAAAACTGAGCGAAATCTTTTTGCTCAGTTTTTTTGTTTTTAACTTTTTACATTGTCTTTATTATTACAAAATAATTTTTAACTAAAATCTCTTTCAACACCCGTTTCAATTCCTGCTTTGTCATAAAACGATTTTTCCAAATAGGTGTGCGTGGTGGTTAGCATAAAACCATCTTCATTAACTTCAATAGGTTCACTTGTTTTTTGTAATAACCCTCTCTCAGTGGAATATAAACCATAGATAGTTCCGCTAAAGTCGCAAGCATAACCTTCACTTTCGCCTAAATACATTGGCTGAGAAAATTGCCTTAAAGCCATAACATCATCGTATTCCTGCTTAACAATTTTTTCTTTTTCGCCAAATTTTCTCTCATTGTTCTTTTCTTTTTCCAGCACGCTCGCAACAATAAATTCATTTTCGTCAATCAAAAATTTTCTGGTTCCCACTTCTGCATAAATTGCATCCGTTTCAGGATCCCACTGAATTTCTGCAGTTGTGCCTGAAATCACCTGATTGCCATCAGCACATTCCTTTACAACTTCCGCATCAAATAGCGCTGTGCCCAATTCACGATTGTCTAGCATCGCCTTAACTTTCTCTTTTTGTTTCGCGTTTAACAACTTCAAATCGCCAAACATACAAGTTCTGATGTTGTTTCCATATGTTGGACTCCACTCTTCAATTCTGTCTTCTTTTTTGTCAAAAAAATCTTTTAACTCATCAAACACTGACATATTTTTTATCTCCTAATAAATTCACGCATCCATGAATTTTTTTAATTTTTTAGTAACCTCATTATATTTTATAAAACCTCATCTGTCAATACCCAAACTAAAAAAATGGTGCAATAAGCATCAAATAATGCAAGGCTTTGCAAGCATAAATATAGCACAAAAAAAATATGAAATGTCGTTTACCTTATTATATAGAACAAAAAAATTTAGTTTATTTTATTAAATACAAAAAAATATAC
>CAYJCT010000055.1:0-6494 GCA_964368745.1 uncultured Christensenella sp.
GCAAAAAAACTGAACTTTTAGAAAAAGCAAACAAAGAAATTGAAGCGAAAAAAATAGCCGAGCGCGAAAAAAAAGAAAGGCAAGAAAAGTTGCAGGCAGAAAGGGAGAAGGCAGAGGTGGAAAAAAATAAGATGAAAGAAACCGAGGCAGAAAAAACGGCACAAAAATTGGTGGCAGAACTAGCAAATAAAATAGAGAACAGTGAAAGATTAGAGAATGAAAAAATCACAAAAGAAATTGGGCAGGTGGAAAAAATGGAAAAACAAAAAAGTGCAGTGAATGCAAAAACAACAACAAGCAAAACGGAAATGCTGGGAAAATTTGCAAAAGAATTGGCGGAGAAAAAAGGCGTGAACAAACCAGCGGCTAATAAAACAACATCGGTGGCAAATAATGTAACGGTGGAAAAATTGGATGAAAAATCTGACAACAAAGTTGCAGTTGCTAAAAATAATATATCAGATAATGAAGTTGAGAAAGCGGCGGAGAATGTATTGGTCGCACCTGAAACTTCATCGCAGCCGTCAAAGGTTGCGGCACAGCAAACTGCGCCAAAGCACACAAAGGTGCTTTATGTGGTGAGTGAGAGCCAGCCTTTTATTGCAACAGGCGGGCTAGCGGATGTGGCGGGCAGTTTGCCAAAGGCAATTGAGGTACAAGATGAGGCTTTTGACATTAGAATTGTACTTCCGTTCTATGCCGACATTAAGCCTGAGTTTAAAGAAAAGTGCAAAAAGGTGGCAGAGTTTACCGTGCATTTGGGCTGGCGGCAGGAGTATGCAGGTGTGTTTATGCTGGAATATAACAACCTAACATATTATTTTATCGACAACGAAAAACATTTTAACAGAAAAGGCACTTATGGTCATTTTGACGACGGAGAAAGGTTTGCATATTTTTCAAAGGCGGTAACCGAGATGTTGCCTCACATCGATTTTTACCCCGACATCGTGCATTGCAACGATTGGCACACAGCGTTGGTGCCTGTGTATTTGCGCACAGGTTTTTTTGAAAACCCAGCCTATACTCGCATTAAAACAATTTACACCATTCACAACATTGAATATCAAGGAAAGTATGGCAAGGAAAACATTGTGGATTTGTTTGGAATTGATAAAAAATATTTGCCACAACTGGAGTTTGCGGGCGACATAAATTTGTGTAAAGCAGCAATTGTGTTTTCCGACTTTTTCACAACAGTGAGCAGGTCGTACGCTGAAGAAATAAAAGGTCCTCTTGCAAGTCATGGATTGAGTAGCGTGATTGTGGCGCATCAACATAAGATGAGAGGTATCATTAATGGGCTGGATTATGACTTTTATAATCCCGAATCAGACACTGTTATATATGAAAATTTTAACGCAAAAACAAGCGAAAAAAAGGCAATCAACAAGCGTGAATTACAGCGTGAATTGGGGTTGCCTCAAGACAACAGCATTCCTATTTATTGCATGGCGACGCGCCTTGTGTATCACAAGGGGCTGGATTTAGTTAAAGACATTTTCGACAGATTGATGGCGCTTAATGCGCAGTTTATGATTGTGGGCGACGGCGACGAAAAATACATTAATTTCTTTAGAGACAAACAGTTTCAATACCCAAACAATGTGCGCGCGCTTGTGGGGATGTATAGCAACGAATGGGCGCGAAAGTTTTATGCAGGTGGAGATGTTTTGATTATGCCGTCCATAAACGAGCCTTGCGGATTGTCGCAGATGGTGGCAAGCAGATATGGCACGGTGCCCATTGTGCGTGAAATCGGGGGTTTGAAAGATTCTATTTTGGATTTTGGCTATGAAGTGGGAGGAAACGGCTACACTTTTAGAGAGTATAACGCAAATGATTTGTTCTATTCAGTGGAGCGCGCAGCCAAAGATTTTGCCGATAAAGAAAATTGGAAAAAGAAAGTGGACATTGTTATGAACATGGATTTTAGTTGGAAAAAATCCAGCAGAGAATACATAAAATTATATAGAGAACTTCATAATTAAAAATATAACAGGAGAAATAATGGCTAAAGTTTTATCTAAAAGTCAGGTGGAATTGCAACTAACCAGTAGGTTAGAAAAATATTTTAATGTGGACCCGAAGCACGCTAGTGTGGCACAGGTGTATGAGTGCATTGCCATGCTTGTGAATGACACATTGCTTGTAAAAAAGGAAGCGTTTAACACCAAGGTGCGAAAAAAGAAGGGCAAAAAAGTGCATTATTTTAGCATGGAGTTTTTGCTGGGCAAATCGCTTAAAAACCACTTGTTTAATTTACAGATAGAAGATGCAGTGGCTGATGTGCTGAAAAAATATGACTTTTCACTAAATGATGTGTATTTTTATGAGCCTGATGCGGCGCTGGGAAATGGGGGATTAGGTAGGCTTGCTGCTTGTTTTATGGACGCATTGTCCTCGCGTGACTACCCTGCAACAGGGCATAGTATTAAGTATGAATACGGGTTGTTTAAACAAAAAATTGTGGATGGTCAGCAAACAATGCTGCCTGACGAGTGGTTGTCGCAAGGTCGCGTTTGGCTGTTGCCTCGCCCCGACAAAGCGTGCACGGTTAAATTTAATGGCTATGTAAAGGAAGTTTACAACGAAGAGGGAAACCTAAAACCTTTTTATTATGATTACACAGAAGTGGAGGCATTTCCTTTTGACATGCTTATTTCCGGTTACGACAGCAGTGGTGTTTCTACCCTGCGGTTGTGGGAAGCGCGCGGGCTTAACAAATTTGATATGAAAATGTTTAGCCAAGGTCAGTATGCAAAAGCGATTGAAAATGACGCAGAGATTGAACTTATTAGCAAAGTGCTTTATCCGTCGGACGACCACATGGCAGGAAAAATGCTAAGGTTAAAACAACAATATTTCTTGGTGTCGGCGGCGTTGCAAAGCATAGTAAACTCGCATATCAGTCAGTATAGAGGAATTGCTAATCTGCAAAACGAAATTGCAATCCACATTAACG
The DNA here is from genome assembly GCA_964368745.1 of uncultured Christensenella sp. Taxonomy (GTDB): domain Bacteria; phylum Bacillota; class Clostridia; order Christensenellales; family UBA1242; genus UBA11490. Next base: position 2,966 of record CAYJCT010000055.1, read on the forward strand.
ACACTCATCCGGTGCTGTGTGTGCCCGAACTTATGCGCATTTTAATGGACGACTATAGTCTTAGTTGGGATGATAGTTTTGAAATGGTTAAAAACATGGTGTCGTACACCAACCACACCATTTTGCAAGAGGCGCTAGAGCAGTGGGACAAAAACTTGATTTCCACCATGTTGCCTAGAATCTATCAGATTTTGGAAGAATTAAACAGAAGATTTTGCATTTCGCTTATGAATAACGGGCAGAATTTTAGCATGGACACCATTGCAAACATGGCAATTATCAACAACAATCAGGTTAAGATGGCAAACCTTGCAGTTATGGTTTCGCACACAGTGAACGGCGTTTCGGCACTGCATTCCAGCATCATCAAAACCAAATTATTTGAGTCGTTTAGTGCGCTGGAACCACATAAATTCATCAACATAACAAACGGAATCGCGCATCGTCGCTGGCTTTGCCAAAGCAACAAGCGGTTGGTTGAGTTGCTGTCTTCCACCATTGGAAAAGCGTTTATTAAGGATGCCTCCGCATTAAAAAAGTTTAACAAATTTGCTGAAGATAAAACATTGCTTAAAGAAGTCCACAAAACAAAACTACAAAACAAAAAAGATTTTGTGGAATATTTGTATCGCGTGCAGGGAGAAATTGTGGACCCGACAACGCGTTTTGATGTGCATGTTAAGAGAATTCATGAATATAAGCGCCAACTATTAAATGTGCTTAAGATTATTTATCTTTATGAAATGCTAAAGCAGAATCCAAAAATGGAGTTTACTCCGCAAACCTTTTTCTTTGGCGGAAAAGCGGCAGGCACATATTTTATTGCAAACCGCATCATAAAACTAATCAACCAGTTGAGCGCAGATATCAACAAAAGGGCGGACATTGTTAAAAAACTAAAAGTGGTTTTCATTGAAAACTATAATGTTTCAGTGGCGGAAAAGTTGATTCCTGCAACTGAGGTTTCACAGCAAATTTCGCTTGCCGGTAAGGAAGCAAGTGGCACGGGCAACATGAAGTTTATGATGAACGGCGCCATAACCATGGGCACCTACGATGGAGCAAACATCGAGATTGCTCAAAATTGTGGAGAAGACAATATTTTTATTTTTGGGATGGACAACAAGGGCGTGGAAAAGGCGTGGAAGAATTATTCGCCAAAAGAGTTGTATAAATCGCATCCTAAAATAAAGTTGGTGTTGGATAGTTTGAAAGTGGGCTACAACGGGGAGTCGTTTGCCGATATTTTTGACTACTTGCTTAACGGAAATTATGCTGACCCATACATGTGTTTGGCGGATTTTGAAAGTTATCTTTCCGCTCACTATCAAATGGACGAAAAATATGCCGATGCTCAAACATGGAGCAAAATGTGTGTGCATAATATTGCCACATCAGGATTTTTTGCAGCCGATAGAAGCATTGAAGAATATGCAACAAAGATTTGGAAATTAAAGCCGTATACTATTTAAAAGGAATAGTTTATGAAATTGTTTAATTTTAATCCCATTTACAACAAATATCCATCAGGTCCATCCATTGTGGAGGGCGAGGTTTGTTATACTTTGCGCACTCTTAAGTCGTTGGGGAAAATGAAGATAAGTTTTTGTTGGGGTTTAGACGGCGAGAGGGAAACTGAAACAAGCATGCATTTAGTTATGGCGTGTGAGCGATATTATCACTATGAAATCAAAATTGCTTTTGAAAAAGTGGGGCTATATTGGTATTATTTTAAATTGCGTAATAAAAATCAAGAATTCTTTTTAGAAAAAAATAATGCTTTCGATGTTTCAGAAACCGACAATGTACTGTACCCTTTCGCGCAATTGGTGATAAAAGAAGAGCAAGAGGTGGAAAATTTCAAAGATGGCGTGATTTATCATATTTTTGTGGATAGATTTAACAAAAGCGGCGAAGTGCTACCTCGTGAGGGGCTGATTTTAGAAAACGACTGGAATAAGCCTGTTGAAAAAGATGAAGGGCATGTTGTAGCAAACAAAGTGTGCTATGGCGGAAACTTTAGAGGCATTAAAGAAAAACTGACATATCTTTTGGCACTAAATGTAAGGGTGATTTATTTAAGCCCCATTTTTGAAGCGCACTCTAACCACAAATACGACACTGCCAACTACAACAAAATAGACGAGATGTTTGGCGGCGAGACGGAGTTTTTGGAGTTGATTGAGGAGTGCAAAAAACTAAACATTGGTGTGATAATCGATGGAGTTTTTAACCACACAGGTAGTGACAGCATTTATTTCAACAAACTGGGAAGGTATGAGGAAGTGGGGGCTTATCAGAGCCGTGACTCCAAATATTTTAATTGGTATAACTTCACTGATTATCCTGATGAATACGAGAGTTGGTGGGGCATTAAAACGCTGCCTCAAACTGTTGATACCGTGCCATCTTTTGTGTCGCACATTTGCTCTAGTGAGGGTGTGGTGCAAAAGTGGATGAGGCTGGGGCTGTCGGGAATAAGGCTGGATGTTGTGGACGAGTTGAACGACAAGTTTTTAACGCAAATTAGCAACTCTATAAAAACCGTTAAAAAAGACGCTTTGATTGTGGGCGAAGTTTGGGAAGAGGCATCCACAAAGGTGGCTTATTCGCAGCGGCGCAAATATTTTTTGGACGGACAATTAAACAGCGTTACCAATTATCCGCTAAAAAACGCTATAATAAATTTTGTGAAATATGCCGACACTGTGGAGTTGAAAAATGTTTTGTTTACCTTGTTGGATCAATACCCTAAAAGTATAAGACAAAACCTAATGAACATTCTCTGCACTCACGACACAGCGCGTATTCTCACCGTTTTGGGTGCAAATATCGATAAAAATAGTTTGTTTAACAAAAACATTATCTTGCAGCCCGACGAATATATTGAGGCAATAAAACTTTTGAAAATGGCAACACTTATTCTGTATACACTGTTTGGTATTCCCACAATTTTTTACGGAGATGAGGCGGGTTTGCAAGGGGCAGCCGATCCCTTTTGCAGATCGCCATATCCATGGGGAAACGAAGACAAGGAACTGAGAATGTGGTACACATTTTTGGGAGAAATGCGTAAAAATGAGTTGTTTAGCGAGGGCGAATTTAAGTTGATTATGTGCGACGACGGAGTGCTTGTTTATGAGCGGTTTCTCAACAACAAAAAAGCGATTATTGCTGTGAATTGTGGCGAGAGGGAATATTTTTTGCAACTGGAAAACGAGATGACCGATGTATTAACGGCAACCAAGTTTCAGGGCAGAATTTCATTATCGAGGGGAAGAAGTTTCTTGCTTATGTTGTAAGTTGAGAAGACTTTGGCAACAGTGAGTTTTTGAAAAATGAAAACGCAGTTGTTTGATATTGTTTTTGAAAATAATAATTGCAATATATAATAACTGCAATTCAAATGTTCAATACAATTGAAAGAAAAAGTTTTAAATAAGTTTTAAAATAATGATATAAAAAAGCGTTTAAAAAGTTTTTAAAAAACTACTTCAAATATATGGTATAATATTAAAAAGATTTGTGA
>CAYJCT010000056.1:0-6473 GCA_964368745.1 uncultured Christensenella sp.
CTATAAAATAGTTTCAACATTTTCTAGGAGGTTTAATATTTTGAAAAAGATTGGAATTTTTTTACTTGCTGTGATTACTTTGTTTACTTTTTCCTTTGGGCTTACAGGCTGCAAAGATAAAGATGACAGAGATGTTATCAAAGTGAACGAGGTTACTCACAGTATATTTTATGCACCTTTTTATGTGGCGATTAACAATGGTTACTTTACTGATGAGGGTATAAAAATTGAACTTAGTGTGGGTGGAGGCTCCGATGTTTCCATGACACAGCTGCTGAGCAAAAACTGTGATGTGGCTTTGGTAGGGCCTGAAACTGTGGTGTATGTTGCAAGTCAAGACAAAGCAGATATGCCGGTTGTGTTTAGTCAGTTGACGCAAAAAGATGGGTCATTTATTGTGGGAAAAGAAGCGAACGATGACTTTAGTTGGTCGGATATGACAGGCAAAAGAATTATTGGCGGACGCCCCGGCGGATTCCCAGCGATGGCGTTAGAGTATGCGCTGAACCAAAACGGACTGTTTAATGGCGACAACATTACTATAATTGACGATGTGGATTTTGACAACATTACAAACTCGTTTTTGACCAGTTCTGCGGAATTTATGACATCGTTTGAGCCTATTGCAAGCACCGTTCAATCGGAAGGCAAAGGTTATATTTTGGCAAGTGTGGGCGAGGCTGCGGGCGACATTCCGTTCACTGCATTTGCAGCGCTAAATAGTTATTTAACTAAAAACAAAGACCTTGCACACAAGTTTATTCGTGCGGTTATGCGTGGTTATGAGTTTATTATGAACTCAAACATTGACTCGATTGTGGATGCGTTGATGCCGTCATTTGCTACAACTAGGCGTGAAATTGTGACCTATGCAGCTCAGAGTTACATCAACATTTCGGCATGGTCAGCAAATCCTGCAATGTCGAAAGATTCTTTTGACAGATTGATTGCGGTTATTGACAATGCAGGCAAGTTGAAAGACGATGTTACTATGAATCAGGTTGTTGACAACACCTACGCAAACTATGTTATGCAAAACATGATGTGAAATTAAAATTTAATAGATATGCTCATTATCACTTTTTTATACGATGCTAAATATAATGAATAAATGCTATGTTTTTGTATTTTTAGGAGTTGATGATGAGCATATTAAATTTAAAAGATGTTAATTTAACATACTTTAGTGATGTGGGCGAGACGCACACATTAAAAGACATAAATTTTGGCGTGGACGGGTGTGAATTTGTGAGCATTGTGGGACCAAGTGGGTGCGGAAAAACCTCTATTTTGAACATTGTTGCAGGCATTGTGCAGGCAACTAGTGGAGATGTGGAGGTGGACGGGGCGAAACCTAACATAAAAAATGATTTTATTGGATATATGTTTCAAAAAGATTTGCTTTTTGAGTGGAGAACGGTGTTAAAAAATGTGTATTTGGGACTGGAAATTCAAAATAAGAAAACCAAAGAAAACATTGAGTATGCCAATATGTTGTTAAAAAAATATGACTTGTGGGAGTTTAGAAACAACTATCCTAGTCAGTTGTCGGGTGGGATGAGACAGCGAGTAGCGTTGATTAGAACGCTTGCATTAAAGCCGAAAATTTTGCTACTTGACGAGGCGTTTAGTGCGCTGGATTATCAAACAAGAATTAAAATTTGTGACGATGTTTACAGCATCTTAAAACAAGAAAAAATCACTTCGCTTTTGGTGACTCACGATTTGGCAGAAGCCATTAGCATGAGTGACAGAATTGTGGTGTTGTCTGAGCGACCAGCAAGGGTTAAAAGCATTCACGAAATTGCGATGAAAAAATATTCTACGCCACTACTTCGGCGAGAAGCAAGCGAGTTTAAGGGGATTTTTAAAACCATTTGGGAGGAATTGCATGATGAGTAAATGCGAAAATTGTTCTTCTGAATACAAAAAATTCATTAAGAGAAAAAAAATAAAGTCATTTGTAATTTTGGTGATACAAATTGCAATTTTAGTGTTTTTTATGGCACTTTGGGAACTTTTAACAAAGTATCAAATAATGGATACTTTCTTTTTTAGTTCGCCGTCTAGAATACTGAAAACATTAAAGTTATTGTTTGATTCTGGCACGCTATCGCTGCACATTAACACCACGCTTTATGAAGCATTTTTGGCGTTTATGATTTCCACTGTGGTGGGTACGATTATTGCAATCTTGCTTTGGTGGAACGAAACAATCAGGCGAGTACTGGATCCATATATTGTGGTGTTGAACAGTTTGCCTAAAATTGCGTTGGGTCCCATTATCATCATTATTGTGGGCGTGGGCACAAAGGCAATTGTGATGATGGCGGTGTTGATTATGATAATCATCACAATAATCAGCATGCTAAATTCCTTTTTACAGTGCGATAAAAATAAGTTGTTTTTATTAGATAGCATGGGCGCCAGCAAGTTTCAGAAATTATACAAACTGGTGTTGCCATCAAGTGCAACTGACTTTATTGGAGTGGTAAAAATTAATGTGGGATTAACTTGGGTGGGCACCATTATGGGAGAATACCTTACTAGCAAAGCGGGTTTAGGCTATCTTATCATCTACGGCAAGCAGGTGTTCGACATAGACCTTGTTATGACCAGCACAGTGATACTTTGCGTGCTTGCAGGTGTGATGTATTTTGCGGTGGCACTGATAGAAAACCGTATCAAGAAAACTAAAAAAAAATGATATAGACATAATTTTTTGTAATATTAAACAAAAGAGTTAAAAATTTCGGTGTTTTAACTCTTTATTTATAGCAATTATCACACTAATTATTGTTTTTTGGAAGTTTGTGTGATATAATTTGTAATATTTAAAGTGAAAAAAGAGGAAAAAATTATGCTGAATTTACTTTCTATTGCAACATTTTTTAATGAAGTTTGGGACAGGTTTTTAATTAATGTCCAGCGTCCGTGGATGTGGATGGCTATTGCTTTTGCCGCGTTTGGTCTGGCGGTCACTATGCTTGCTCGCAGAATTGCACGCATCATCAGAAAGCAAAATCATATTGACAATTCAGACGGCGCACTTATCACTTTTAAAACTGTTGGTTTGATGTTTGTGGTGGCTGCCGTTATTATTTTAATTATCATCACCTAGGGAGCCAAAAATGGAAAAAACATATCAGCCAAAGTTATTTGAACAAAAAATTTACGATAGGTGGATGGACAAAAAATATTTTAGAGCGGTTGTGGACCACACTAAAAAGCCGTTCACAACAATTATGCCGCCGCCAAACATCACAAGCAATTTGCACATGGGGCACGCGTTTCAAGAAACAATACAAGACATTATTGTTAGGCGCAAGCGCATGCAGGGTTTTAGTGCGCTTTGGTTGCCGGGCACCGATCACGCCGCTATTGCAACCGAGGTAAAGGTTGTGGAGCAGTTAGCAAAAGAGGGTATAACTAAAGAAGAAATCGGGCGCGAGGAGTTTTCTAATCACATCTTTGCGTGGTACGATAAATATAAAAATGTAATAATCAATCAGTTTAAAAGAATGGGCTATTCCTGCGATTGGGAAAGGTTAACTTTTACTATGGACGAAAAGTCGTCGCTGGCAGTTAGAACGGTTTTTGTGAAACTTTTTAACAAGGGCTATATCTATAAAGGCAAGCGTTTGGTGAACTGGTGTTCGCGGTGCAAAACCAGCATTTCTGATGCAGAAGTGGATTTTGTGGACAACAAATCTTTTTTGTGGTATTTCAAATATGCGGTGGAAAATAGCGATGAGTTTTTAACTTTTGCAACCACTCGTCCCGAGACTATTCTTGGCGACACTGCGGTGGCAGTTAATCCAAAGGACGAAAGATACACTCATCTTGTGGGTAAAAATGTGGTTATTCCCGTGATTGATAGGATTATTCCTGTTGTGGCGGACGACTATGTTGATATTGAGTTTGGAACGGGTGTTGTGAAAATTACGCCCGCTCATGACCCTAACGACTTTGAGGTGGGGTTGAGGCATAATTTGCCGCAAATCAACATTATGAACGAGGACGGCACGCTAAACGAAAATGCTGGCAAATATCAAGGGATGCACAAAAAGCAAGTTAGAGAAAAAATTGTAGAAGACTTTAAAGAATTGGGCGCTTTTGTGAAACAAGAAAATTACGAAAACAATATCGGGCAGTGTGACAGGTGCCATGAAGTTATTGAGCCGCTTATATCAAATCAGTGGTTTGTTAAAATGAGTGAGTTGGCTGTTCCTGCAATTGAAGTTGTGGAAAATGGAAGGGTACATTTTTTAGAAGATATGCACAAAAAGATATACCTTCATTGGATGAAAAACATAAAAGATTGGTGCATTTCTCGCCAACTTTGGAGCGGTCACAGAATTCCGATTTTCACATGCGGCGATTGTGGCGAAGTTTTTGCTGATGCGGGCGAGCCAACAGTATGCCCTAAGTGCAACAGCGACACAATTGTTCAGGAAACAGACACGCTGGACACTTGGTTTAGTTCGGCTCTTTGGCCTTTTTCTACTCTTGGCTATCCAAATGATAGCGAAGATTTGGCGTATTTTTATCCCTCTGATGTTATGGTTACGGCGCAAGAAATCATTCAACTTTGGGTGGCGCGCATGATTTTTACGGGGCTAGAGTTTATGAACGATGTACCTTTTAGAACGGTGCTTATAAACGGCACGGTAAAAGATGCTAATGGAAAAAAGATGAGCAAGTCGTTGGGCAACGGAGTTGACCCCATTGACATTATAGAAAAATATAGTGTGGACATTTTGAGGTTTTCGCTTTATAACGGAGTGGCGATTAATTCTGACTCGCGTTTTTCAGAAAAAAAGGTGGAGTTGATTCGCAATTTTATTAACAAAATTTGGAACGCAAGTTATTTTGTGGTTTCTAAAATCAATGATATAACCATTAAAAATTTTGAAAATGTAAGCCTAACACTGGGCGACAAGTGGATGCTTCACGAATTAAATGAGTTTGTTTTAGACATCAATAAAAAATACGATAACTATGAGTTGGGGCAAGTTGCAAGCGATTTATACGACTTTTTTTGGACAAAGTTTTGCGACTGGTATATTGAAATTGCAAAGGTTAATGAGGGCGAAAATAGCGATGCTGTGTATTTTGTTTTGAACCACACTTTAAAGCAGTTGCTAAAACTTATGCATCCCTTTATTCCTTTTGTAACGGAAGAAATTTATTTGCAGTTGCAGGGAATTGATGAATCTATTATGATTTCTAATTTTCCGTCCTACGACGAGAAATTTAATTTTGAGACGGAACACACTGAATTTAAGAGTGTTCGTGATTTGATTAGAAAAATTAGAAATGTCAGGGCAGAAAACAAAATTGCAGACAACAAAAAAACTGAACTTGTAATTCAGCCGTTGAAGGGTAACGAGGAACAAATTTTAGAACAGTTGAAGATTATTGAAAAACTTACTATGTCGAAAGACGCAAAAATTGTGGACAGTTTTGATGCAAATGAAGTGGGATTTGTTTCCATCGTTACTGATTGGGCAAAAGTTTATGTGAAAGTGTCCAGCGCTGAGGGTGAATTGGAGCGATTGCAGGCGGAGTTGACTGCTGTGGAAGGTGAGATTACAAGAAGCGAGAGCATGCTTTCAAATGCTGGTTTTGTGGCAAAAGCGCCTCAAAAACTGGTGGATGCAGAAAAAGAAAAATTGGAAAAATTTAAGTTTCTAAAAGAGAATTTGATAAATTCCATTAAAGAATTAAAAGGATGAAAAGTGTTATGAACAACAAAAATATTTCACAATATATCGAATATACCTGTTTGAAATCAGACGCCACAACAAGTGATATTGTAAAACTATGCGAAGAGGCAAAAACACACAGTTTTAAGGGCGTTTGCGTACACCCAAAATATGTGGAATTAGCAAAAAAACAATTAAAAAATTCCGATTGCATAGTAGTTACTGTGGTGGGTTTTCCGTTGGGCGAAAACTTAAGCGAAGTTAAGTCGATTGAGGCTATGATGGCGGCAAACGCTGGAGCGGACGAAATTGATGTGGTTATTTCTGTGTCGGCTGTGAAAAACAATGACTACGACACTATCTACGACGAGATGATGTTGCTGGTGGAAGACTGCAAAAAGCCGGTTAAAGCCATAATAGAAACCGCAAAACTAACTGATGACGAAATTGTGGAAGTGAGCAAAGTTTTGGTTAAAGCGGGCGTGTCGTTCATTAAAACAAGCACGGGGTTTGCCGAGCGTGGCGCAAGCATTGGCGACATTGAACTGATAAAAAAAGCAGTAGGCGACAAGGTAGGCATCAAAGCATCGGGCGGCATTAAATCTTATGAGTTTGCTTGCGCTCTAATCAATGCTGGCGCAACGCGCATTGGCACTAGCAAATTGCTGCTGAACGAATAAATGTTTGACAAAAAAATGTTTTAATTTAAAAATTTGTTTAAAATAAGTGTTGTAATTAAAAGAAATTATTGGATTAAAATAAGAG
>CAYJCT010000057.1:0-6407 GCA_964368745.1 uncultured Christensenella sp.
TAGATTTCTTAAACTTGTTTTTTTAAACACTTACTCGACTTACTACAAAGTTTATTAAATTTTAATTTATTTATATTTTCATCCGCATCTATTTTTCATTTGTTTAATTATATGCCATCTTAATCAGTTGCATTTTATAAACCACTTAATAATCAATTCCATTTATATCAACAATATTTTAATCGCTTGCATTTTACTTGATCACTATTTAATCAATTTTATTTTTTGTTGATTTCCTTTTAATCAATTACTATTAATCGATTACATCAATTTAATGTTTTTAATTTTTTTGTTTTATCGCATGGATTTTTTTTGCATTAACTCCAAGAAAACTAACCACTTTAATACAGTTTCCATTTCATAAAAAACGCTGCAAAGTTGCTAGCGTTTTATTTTTTCCATTTCATTAAAACTCCGAAAAATTACCAGTGTTTTATTTTTTTGATTCTTCTACACCGCAAAGTTGCTAGCGTTTTATTTTTTTTAATTTTTAAATACCGCAATGTTGCTAGTGTTTGTTTTTTTCTAATTCTTAAAAAGTCGCAAATGTGCAAGTTTTTTGTTTTTTCTATCTCATTAAAAAAGTCGTAGAATTACCAGTATTTTGTTTTTTTAAACAAAAAAAACAAAAGAGGTGAAAACTCACCTCTTTTGTTTACCTAAATAATGTGTATATAGGTAGAATGAAAAATGGAAAAACATTTTAAATTAATTAAAATGCACTGTTAGTATAACCGCTTAATGACCCGTTGTCAATACCCTTTTTAAAAATTTTTTACGCAATTTGAATTATACAATAAGTGTGTTAAATGAAATAAATTAATGCACGATAATTGAATGGTTACTTTTTTTATATTACTTTTAGCCGAATACTCGTGCTGTGAAGTTTGTTTCATTGCACGAATATTTTTTAAAGAGATAAAATATTGGCAAAATTAAGACCATTTGAAGATTGCAAAACTATAAAGCATACGCAAACAGAATATGCAAAAATTTGTAGTCAAGGGAAACCCATTAGTTGTGAAAGAAAATTTGTAGCGCTTCTTTTCAGTGTTTGGTTTTAAAATTAAGACAGATTGGTTTTTATAAGAGGGTGGGATTGTAGCAAAATTAAAAGATTAATGTTATTAAACGGTTTGAAAATTTGAATATGCAAAGAAAAACGATTATAATAAGGTTATAAATGAAAAAGACTTAACGGTTTTGTTTTTGTGTTTCTGCAAATAAAAAGAATATACACAATTAAATAAAGGATGTTTTAGATATGTATAAACTTATTAAGAACGGAGAAACCTACCTTAGTGAAACAAAAGGCACACTTGGCGGCTACAACGGGAGAGACAAGATCTATGGAAAACTGGATTGTCCAAGTGCATTAAAGTGGATAGAAAAAGGATTTTATACAGATAAAAGAGTGTTTTTTGCAAATGAATATGATGCAATCGAATCTGGGTATCGCCCTTGTGGTGTATGTGAAAAAGAAAAATATTCACAATGGAAAGAAAATCCTGAACAATTTAATGAAAGTATTACTAATCAGTTTCAAGACTTAGATATGCAGAAATAATTGTTGTATTTTTTTACACATAAATATATAAAAACAAAACTGTAAATATAATTAATTTTAATTAACAAACAACTAAAATAACAATTAGGTCGGCAAACACTAACTGTTAACAAAAATTTCACAACCAATGTTGATACAAGATTATAGTTTCGCACAATACAAAAAACTTTTAGCAACGACTTTTTGCTAAAAATTTTGATTGAAATGATTTTAGAAAAATTATAAAAATGGAAATTGAAAAATATAAAACATCGTCTATTTACTAAGCGATGTTAGCACTTTTGTGAGCGCAAAACTATTTATCACAATGAGTTTATTGTTGTGAACAAGCAAAACAATCTTGTTTTGTTTAACAGCAAAAGAGTTAAAAGGCGTTGTGTTTTTTATTTTCACAATAATTTTGTTTTTATCCCAGTATGTAATGGAATGTTCAACATCTTTGATGTCCTTAATTTTAATTAGCACGGTGGGGTTATAAAATCCCTCACCGATTATCACAAAAGTGTTTTTAAATTTGGGCACAATTCCATACACAATAAGCGTTTGGCTGGGCATTTTGCTGCGCTTTTCATTTTTGGTTATTTGAAGTTGATTTATTATGCTCACAATTTTTCCGCTTTCCACACTGTCCAGCACCACGCAATTGCGGTTTATCACCACATCGTCACCAATGTTTATAGCGCCAAGCACCGTGCAACTATAAAATGTGCAAGCGTCCCCCACCACAAGTTTTTGCCCCACTTTTTTGTTTTGCTTAACACTGTCTGTTATGATAGTGTTACCAAAACAAGTGAAATTTTCCCCGATGGCAACATTTTTATCAACTTTGCAATTCGCGGCATCAAACAGCACCGCTCCCTTACCAATTGTGCAAGCAGGGTGCAAACATATGGCCAAAAGCGAACTTACCGCGTCGTGTAGTTTGAGCGCGGTTTTTTCATCAACGCTAAAAATTGCAGAAGTCAGCCTAAAGAACAACATCGCTTTCATACTGCTGGCGTTTATGTCAAAATCGGCAAAATCGCCCAAAGTTTCACATTGTTTTTCGTATTGCTGTAAATCCGCACCAAAAAATTCAGCCACATAATCTAACACGGCTGACACATCCCATTCTACATGTGCAGGCAAAAAAGAATATAAAAATGTTTGCAAATTTTCCACAAAATTAAGTGAAGTGCATTCTGTTTGCAAAAAATTTTCCAAAAGCGCTTTTTCCATATAATATATATATGCCAAAAAAATGCATTGTGATATCATTAATTCTTCATAAATGCGTTTTTAAAACAAGATAAAAAAACAACCTTTCAAAAAAAGTTGTTTAATTGTTTTATCTTTAAATAAATTGCATTTGTTGTATTTATTTGATTTATATTTCTATTTTGTATTTTTTTAATTTTTCAAATGGATGTTATGTTCTTTAAACTGGCTGATAACTTGTTTGTGAAAGCCTTCTAACTCTTCAGTTTTTATTGTAGCATCGTCTCGCCAAAGTTTAAAGTTTATGGTGTAGTTTTTGTTTTCACTGGCTTCCTCGTCATAAATGTCAACCAACGACACAGAAAATTTTAGGTGAGTGGAAATGCTTTTTGCAATTGCCTCCACTTCTGCATAAGTCATAGTTTTTGCAAGCGTAAAATTAAAGTCAAACTCACTCGACGGAAACTTACTTATTTTTGCAAAAACTGTTTTTTTAGATGGCAGATTTAGCACTGCGTTAAAGTCAATTTCTGCAACACTGGCATGAGCCTTAGCATCAATGCGTTTCAAAATTAGCGGATGAATATTTCCAATAACACCTATCAATTTGTCGGAAGAATAAACCTCATAAAAGTTTGCAGGACTAAACCAATTGTTTTTTGGATAGGCTCTTTTAAAGGAAATATCTTTTTTCAATTCCACATCAAAAACATACTGCACCATATTTTTTATATCTAACAATAAAGTGTCTTTTTCCTCTTTGCTAAACGCAAAAATATTAAGTTCTTTTTCCTCCACCGCCATGCCTTTTGCGTCCAGTTTTTTAACCACTCTGCCTACTTCAAAAATACCAAATTTTGAATAATAATTTTTGTTTTCCACAGCATGTTTTAACTGCATTGGAGTGATGCTTGCTCGTATTTGATTGTTATCCTTTTGAATGGAATTAACAATATTTATAACGCTTGGCGCAACCAATCCTAGATCCTTGTTTGTGTCACAATCATACCAAATATAACTGTGAGTTTCCGAAAAATTATAACGCTGAGATAGGGCAAATTTAACAGCATATTCTTTATCAACAACCTCGTCTAATTTGACAGAATGCAAGGGTTGCAATGTGGTTTTTGGAACAATATTGTCGTAGCCGAAAATGCGCGTGATTTCTTCCACTAAATCTGCTTTTCCCGACACATCTTTGGTGGCTCTGAACGACGGCACCGACACTTTATAAACGCCCGGTCCCAACACTAAAACCTTAAATTCCAAACTGGTCAAAATGTCAATAATCTGCTTTTCATCGATGCTCTGCCCCACATATTTGTCAATAAATGACTTAGTGATATCTATGGATATTTTTGGGAATTGGTATGTGTATATGTCGGTTATAACACTAGACAATTTGGCACCAGCATCGAAGTTTTTGACAAGAGCGATAAATCTTTTGACAGCAACCATGGTCATTTCAGGGTCTAACGACTTTTCATAACGCGAACTACTCTCCGTTCTAAACCCTAATGCTGTAGCCGTTCTTCTAACATCATAGGCGTCAAAGTTGGCGCTCTCTAGCAGCACAGATGTGGTATTGTCAGCAATGCCACTGATGCTACCACCCATCACTCCAGCAATGGCAACAAGTTCGCCGTTGCTGGCAATCATTGTGGTGCCCAAGTTCAAGGTATGTTCGGTGTCATCCAGCGTTATAAACTGAGCTGATTTTTTTAATTTTATAACTTCAATTTGCTGCACTTTTTCGTTGTCAAATGCATGCATGGGTTGACCCAATTCCAGCATAATATAATTGGTTAAATCGGTTAAAAAGTTTATACTTCTCATACCGCAATAAAACAATCTGATTTGCATATTTATTGGACTAAATTTGGTGGTGATATTATCTATGGTAACGCCAGTGTATCTAAAGCACTTATCCGATTCCACAGAAATTTTAAGTTTATCTCCTCTGCCTTTTTCATCACTCACAAACAGTGGTTTTAGTTCCTTGTTTGCCAGCGCCGCAATCTCGCGAGCGATGCCATAATGCCCCCACAAATCAGGTCGATTTGTCAGACTTTTGTTGTCCACTTCAAACACTATGTCGTCTATGTCAAGCAGTGTTTTTATGTCCACCCCAATAGGCGAATTTTCCTCGCATTCAAACAGTCCAGAATGGTCGTCGCTGATGCCCAATTCTTTTGCGCTGCAACACATTCCCTCACTTTTTACACCTGCCACAATTGCTTCTCCAATTGTGATACCGGGAAGAGTTGCACCCACTTTAGCGAAAGGCACAATCATTCCTTCTCTCACATTTGGAGCCCCGCAGACCACAGAATAATTTTTATCTGCATCCACCGTCAACAGCGACAATTTTTTGCTGTTTGGGTGCGGCTCAACTTTTGCAATTTTTGCAGTGACAACTCCTTGCACATCGCGGCCTTTATAAATAATTTCTTCCACTTCTGCGCACGACAGCGTAAACTGATTGATAAGGTTTTCTATGTTTACATTTTTTAAATCCACATAATCTTTAATCCAATTAATCGAAATATACATTTTACACCTACTTTATTTTTGCTTGTTTTAAAATATTTAATTTTCCACTGTTCAGCATTCTGATGTCGCCAATCTCAAATGTCATCATCGCCATTCGCGTTAGTCCCAACCCAAAAGCAAACCCTTGATATTTTTCTGGATCAATGCCACCCATTTTTAGCACGCTTGGATGAATCATGCCACACGGACAAAGTTCAATCCACCCCGTTTGTTTGCAAACCGAACAGCCCACACCATCGCAATATGGACATCTTGCATCCAACTCAAACCCCGGTTCCACAAAGGGAAAAAATCCTGGGCGCAACCTCACATCAATTTCTTTTTCAAAAATCTCAGACAACATGTTTTTCATAAAGAAAATTAGATGCGAAATAGAAATATCTTTATCTATCATCATGCCTTCCAATTGAAAAAAGGTGTTTTCATGAGAAGCATCCAACTCTTCATTCCTAAAACATCTGCCCGGAAAAATTACTTTTAGAGGTGGTCCATATTTTTTCATAATGCGATTTTGACTGGCAGAAGTGTGCGTTTTCAGCAACTGTCCGTTATGCAAATAAAAAGTGTCCTGCATGTCTCTTGCAGGATGATTTTTTGGCACATTCACCGCTTCAAAATTGTTATATTCCGTCTCGATTTCATTGCCGTCTTCCACAGAAAAACCCATGCTCACAAACGCATTGATAATCTTTTTTGTCACAATGGTAACAGGGTGCAAACTGCCCACATTTTCACTCAACGGCACAGTTAAATCCAAAAACTTTGCCTTCTCAATCGCTGCAGTTATTTCCTTTATTTCAAGCGTTTGTTTAAGCGTTGCCAAGTCTTCTTCGATTTTTGATTTAATCGTGTTGACCCTTTCGCCATATTCTTTTTTTTGGTCGTTCGGCAAGTTTTTAATATGCTTTAGCGCATCCGTCAACACTCCGCTTTTGCCCAAATATTTTAGCCTGATTCCATTCAACTGCTCTTCGCTTTCCAATAGACGCGCGTCTGCTTGATAGTTTTTCAAAATTTCGTTTAAATTTTCCATGTCGCTTTTTCCTTTTATATATCAATACTTTTTGTATTTTTAATAACGCATTTTATT
>CAYJCT010000058.1:0-6353 GCA_964368745.1 uncultured Christensenella sp.
GTTTTTAAGCACAATTATAAATCAAAAAAATCACATCTCACCATATATTATAACACAAGTTTATAACATTCAATCACTTTATCCAAGTTATTTAAACAGATATCTGCCAGATATTCGTTTTTTTCCTGTTTGTTTTTGTTGTGATAATTGTTGAAATTAACCAGCCCCATGTTTGCAGAAATGGGCTGAAAACTTGCGGGATTCGACAAGGCAATATAGGAACTAAGCGCCCCTAGCATGGTGTTTCCAAAATCAATAAAAGCACTTTTTTGCAAATATTTGTGCATATTAAGTGCTGCCATTAATCCACTAGCAATCGATTCAACATACCCTTCAACTCCACTGATTTGACCAGCAAAAAAAATGTTGCTATTCCTAAACTGAAAATGCGAATTTAAACATGTTGGCGAGTTGATGTAGGTGTTTTTGTGCATAGTACCAAAGCGCAAAAATTCTGCGCTAATAAGAGCAGGAATAAGTGAAAACACTCTCTTTTGTTCAGAAAATGTCAAATTAGTTTGAAAACCCACCATGTTATACAAGTCATTTTGGTTGGACTCTTTTCGAAGTTGTACCACTGCATACGGGCGTTTTCCCTCTTTGTCTTTCAGACCCATCGGTTTTAGTGGACCAAATCTAATAGCATCCACACCACGAGACGCCAACACCTCAATGGGCATACACCCCTCAAACACTGCTGTTTTTTCAAAATCTTTTAACTGTACTCTCTCAGCATTAACTAAATTTTCATGAAAATGCAAATATTCCTGCTTGGTTAGCGGACAATTAACATAATCGCCGTCGCCTTTGTCGTACCTGTCCTGAACAAACGTATTTTGCATATCAACTGAACGCAAAGTTACAATGGGCGCAATTGCATCAAAGAAAAATAACTGTTTTTCACCCACCAAATTAGCAATATATTTAGAAAAATCATCACTTGTCAGCGGACCTGTGGCAATAATTGTGGGCAGATTGTTGTTAGGAAGAGCGGTAACTTCGCCATTAATTATTTTCAAATGCTTAAATTTTTTCAATTCTTCGGTTACTTTTTTTGAAAAAAGTTCTCGATCTACCGCCAGCGCCGAGCCTGCAGGCACGCTGCATAACCTTGCAGTTTTTATCAGCAGCGAATCAAGTTTTGTAAGTTCACTTTTTAATAGACCCGACGCGGTAGACAAACTCTCCGACTTCAAACTATTGGAACACACAAGTTCGGCAAAATCCGATAAGTTGTGAGCAGGTGAGAACTTCTCTGGCTTCATTTCGTACAAATTCACAGCAACATCACGCTTAAGAAGTTGGTATGCTGCTTCACATCCCGCCAATCCTGCGCCAATTATATTAACTTCCAGCATATTAACCTTGTGCTTTTTTTACGATTTCAGTGTAATCGCAACTGGTGTTGCTACACTTTTTTCGTAAGTTTCCGTAAGTGGTTTTGCTAGTTAAATAACTTTTGCATTTTGGGCAATTTTCATCTAACGGCAACTCCCACGACACAAAATCGCATTTCGGATAGTTTGAGCATCCATAAAATATGGTGCCTTTTTTGCTGCGTTTTTCCACAACATTGCCATCGCATTTTTTGCATTTTCCCACAGATTTGTTCGTAGACAAAATATTTTTGCATGCTGGAAAATTTCCGCACGCTATAAACTCGCCAAATCTACCCTTTCTGATAACCATTTTATGACCGCATTTTTCGCATACAATATCTGTTTCTTTAGGCGGTTCTTTAAATGATGTTCCGTCTTTATCTGCCACTTTTAATTCCTCCACAAATAATTTATAAAAATCCTCCACCACCGACTGCCACACCGTGCCGCTATCGGCAACTTGGTCAAGTTTGTCTTCCATGTCGGCGGTAAATTTCACATTAATAATTCTTGAAAAATATTTCCTCAGTAGTTCATCAACCTTAAATGCTAACTCAGTAGGTTTTAAATATTTGCCATCTTTTTCGGTATAATTTCTGTTCACCAACAACATAATTGTGGGCGTATAGGTTGCTGGTCTGCCAATTCCCTTGTCTTCCATTTCTTTAATCAAAGAGGCTTCCGTGTATCTATATGGCGGTTTTGTGAACTTTTGCGTAGGTGTTAGCGCTTTGCATAGTAGTATGTCGCCCACTTCCATTTTCGGCAGCATTAATGATGTCACATCCTCGTCCGCTGTGTCGTCTGCCTCTTTATCTTCCTCTTCTTTTTTGACTTTCTTTTTTTCTTGTTCCAAATTATAAACTTTTAAAAAACCATCAAAAATTGGTGTTTTGCCAGCAGCCCTAAACTCATAAATTCCATTTTTAATTTCTGCCACAACCAAATCGAAAGTGGCTTCCGTCATCTGACTTGCTAAAAATCTATTGTAGATAAGTTTGTATAACCTATAGTTATCAGTTGATAAATATGGTTTTAGCGAATCCGGAGTTCTGTCGAGCGAAATAGGTCTGATTGCCTCGTGGGCGTCTTGCGCCGACTTCTTTACTTTATAATAATTGGGTTTTTCGGGTAGATAATTATCTCCAAAATAGGCTGAAATGTAATTTTTTGCCATCTCCATTGCATCGGGAGAAACCCTCACTGAGTCCGTTCGAATATAAGTTATAAGCGCCACTTTGCCTTCGTTTTCGATGTTCACACCCTCATACATCTCTTGTGCACAAGATGTGGCTTTTCGCAAACTAAGCCCTAATTTGTTAAGAGCATCCTGTTGCATAGTACTGGTGGTGTAAGGCGGAGCAGCGTGCATTTTTGAGACCGATTTAGTAACATTTTTAACCACATAATCGTGGTTTTTAAGAGCCTCAAGCACCGTGTCCATTTCATCTTTTGAAGTAATTTTTTGCTTTTTACCATTGATTTTAGCCAGATTTGCTCTACATTCGTCCTCGTTTTTTGTCTCTTTAAAAAGTGTTGCAATAAGTGTCCAATATTCTTCTTTCACAAACGCATTTATTTCGTTTTCTCTGTCCACCAACAATTTAAGTGCCACGCTTTGCACCCTGCCAGCACTTAAGTTTGCCTGAATTTTTTTGCAAAGAATGGGCGAAATTTTGTAACCCACCAACCTGTCAAGCACGCGTCTTGCCTGTTGGGCATCCACCAGATTTCTGTCGATAGGTCGTGGTTTAGAAATAGCGTTATTTATGGTTTTTTTGCTAATTTCATTAAACTCAATTCTCACAGGCTCTTTTTCATCCAGCCCCAAAATGTTGCACAAATGCCAACTTATTGCCTCTCCCTCTCTGTCGGGGTCAGTTGCTAAATATATTTTATCAACCTTTTTTCCCTTTTCCTTAAGCATTCTAACGATGTCTTGCTTTTCTTTTATTATTTCATACTGAGGGGTAAAATTGTCAAGCACATTAACACCCAGCGACTTTAGTGGTAAATCTCTAACATGACCTTTTGTGGCAACAACTTCGTAGCCTGCGCCTAAATATTTTTTTATTGTATCTTTTTTACCTGCACCTTCTATAATAATTAAGTCCATTATATCTCCTTTACCTGCGATAAACATTTCCCGGCAATTTAGTTATGAGTCCTTTCATTTGCATGGAAAGTAAAACCGTGTTTAATCTTTTTGTTTCAAATTCGCTTTTTAATAATATCTCTTCAAACCCACTCTCTCCGTCATCGAGAATGGTCAAAATAATCTCTTCATCAATGGTAAGTTGCACCTTTTTTATGTTGTTAAAATTCATGGAGGAAGTTTTGCCATAGTCATTAATAATCTGCTCAGGCTCAATCACAACCGACGACTGCAAATTGCGAATAATCGTGTTGCAACCTGCGCTGTAACTATCAGTAATTCTTCCCGGAACCGCATAAACATCTCTGTTATACGAAAGGGCAAAATCTTTAGTAATCAAAGCACCGCTTTTAATGGGCGCCTCGGTTATCAGCACACTTTTTGAAAGTGCGGCAATAATCCTATTTCTTTCAGGAAACTGATAAGTTTGAGGCTTGTCATTTGGTTTATACTCCGACACAATCAAGCCTTTTTTTGCAATTTTTTCCGACAATGCAAGGTTGTTTTGCGGATAAACATGATTAAAACCACTTCCCAAAACAGCAATGGTCGCGCCGTTTACATCTAGCGTTGCAGTGTGTGCAATTGTGTCTACCCCGTCCGCCAGACCGCTCACAACAGTGATGCCCGCCTTTGCCAATTCTTTAGCAAATTTTTCGGTTACTTCTCTGCCATATTTAGTTGCGCGCCTAGTGCCCACAATTCCAATGCAATCGGTGTTAAGTAAATTTGAGTCACCTTTTAAATAAAGTACTAATGGAGGAGCATCAATTTCCTTTAACAGTTTTGGATATTTTTCCGACTCGATTGTAATAAATTCAATGCCCATGGACGCTAAATTTTTTATGTAATTGTCAATGTAATCAAGAGAAAGAGTATTCATCATTTTATTATAATCTTTTTCTCCAATAATTTGTAATAATTTTTGACTGTTTTTTAAAGAATTTTGCCAAATTGCCGACAAATCATCAAAAAGATAAAAAATCGCATACTTTTTCTTTAGCGAAACACCATCCAGCATACTAAGTGCCAGAATGGCTTTTTCTTCTAGCGTTCTCATCTTACCTCCCAAAATTTGTTATCTAATGTTCTGTAAGATATTGCTTCCAAGATATGATCGTCCAAAATATCAGGGCAGTTTTCTAAATCCGCAATCGTCCGCGCCACCTTTAAAATGCGAATATATGCTCTGGCACTCAGTTTTAATTTTTCAAACGCTGTTTGCAAAATATCAGTGCTAGACGCGTCTAATTTGCAATGAGTTCGCACCATGCGGTCCACCATATTTGCATTTGCGTGGATACCCGTTCCTGCAAATCTGCTCAATTGAATTTCACGCGCCTTTTGCACTCTAGTTTTTATTGCTTTGCTATCTTCCTCTAAGTTTGCCCGTGAAATTTCGCTAAACTTAACATTGTCCACTTCAATGTGAATGTCAATTCTGTCCATCAACGGACCCGACAATTTTCCTAAATATCGACGAATTTGTTGCGGAGTGCACTTGCACTCTTTCTCCGTTCCATAATTTCCGCAAGGGCAAGGATTCATGCCCGCTACCAAAATAAAATTGGCAGGATATTCCACACTTGCTTCCACTCGGGAAATGGTAATAATTCCGTCTTCCAACGGCTGACGCAGTGTTTCCAGCGCACTTCTCGAGTATTCAGGCAGTTCGTCTAAAAACAGCACGCCGTTGTGCGCCAAACTAACTTCGCCCGGTTTTGCAATGCGTCCTCCGCCCGTTAGCGCCAGCATTGTTGCAGAATGATGCGGCGATCTAAAAGGTCGCAAAAGCACAATTCCCTCGCTTCCCAGCGTACCTGCAACGCTGTGGATTTTAGTGACCTGCAAAGCCTCATCAAAAGTCAGTTTTGGCAAAATGGAAGGAAAAGTGCGTGCAAGCATGGTTTTTCCACTGCCCGGAGGGCCTATCATAAACACATTATGTCCACCTGCTGCCGCAATTTCCAGCGCGCGTTTTGCGCTTGATTGCCCACAAATATACTTAAAATCGTTGTTTGTTACAAACTTTTCCATCACATCATCAAAGTTGTTTAAACTAAGCGGTGCAATCTCTTTTTCTTTGTTCAAAAACTTAAACACATCACAAAGATGTGCCACGGGAAAAATTTCCATGCCCTCAATAAAACTCGCTTCGTTAGCGTTTTCTTCGGGAATAATCACTTTATGTATACCCAGTTGCTTTGCCGCAATCAAAATGGGTAACACTCCATTTATTTTTCGAATGCTTCCGTCCAGTCCCAACTCGCCTAGTATTAAAAAATCGCGCGCATTTTGCAGTTTTATTTGCTCAGTTGCACAAAGAATGCCCACCGCAATGGGTAAGTCGTAGAGCGGACCTTCTTTCTTGATGTCTGCTGGCGCTAAATTTACCGTTATTTTCAAAGTGGGATATTTATATCCACTGTTTTTTATGGCGCTTTTTATGCGTTCTTTGCTCTCTTTAATAGCGGTTCCCACAAGTCCCACAATTTCGTAACCGGGAAGACCGGGATTTATGTCCACTTCCACTTTCACATTAAAACCGTTTATTCCAATGAGTCCAAAACTTTTTATAATTGCTAACATTCTCACACCTTTATTAAAAAAAACTCGTCTTGATATGGGGCAAAATGTTTATAAAACATTGATACATCTACTTTGTTAGTATAGCAAAATATATAATTTTGGCAAAACAATTACATAAACAAAAAATAGTTTTATCAAACATTTGTTTCATATTATCTAAGAGAGCAAAAAAATGCAAAAGCATTGTACATTTTTATACACTTCCTTTCCTTAAGTAAAATTATTTAAGG
>CAYJCT010000059.1:0-6317 GCA_964368745.1 uncultured Christensenella sp.
CACTGTGGTCGCGCTTTTAAACTCAGTATAACCTTCAAACAAAGGGATTCTTGCCTTATATGTCACGGAATAGGTACCTAAATAACGCGGTGTAAATTTGAAACCGTCGATGTCGCTTGCGTCAATTGTTTTGCCGCCTTTATGCGTAATACTAACTTCGATATACGCTTCAATCGCATCTTTAGTGCCCGATTTTCTATTGATAACACTTGCAGACGGAAGCGTGATTTCTTTGCCCACTTCAGCCGTAACAACTTTGGACGACAACCAGTTCACTTCCAATTCCAAATTCTCTAAAAATGTTTTATTTGAAACAACACTGAAAAACTTGCTTGTATTTGCCACAAAGTTGTCGTTGGTGTCTTTAAACTGATAATAAATTTCTTGCTCGCCGCTCGCATTCTGAGGAACAGCATATTCAAAATAACGATTTTTTCCAGTGCCTTTCAATATGGTAGCCTGAGCAACTTGGTCGTCAGAATTGTAAACACTAACAACAACTTCGCCGTTAGTACTTTCGTCATAAACATCCAATTCTTCGCCCTCAGCATAAACGATAGGCGCAGGAATTTTAAGAGTGATGCCCGCAGGCACAGTTTCAGGAACAACAAACTCGCTGTTAACAGGAAGGGAAATAGAATAGTCAGGTGCAGTCACTCTGATTTGTAACCCTTCCACAACGGTGGAAATTTCGTCTTCTTCATTTATTGATATATTCAAAACATAAGTGGTTTTATAGTCCACCTCGAAGGAATAAACGCCAGTGTCTTCATCTTCGTTAATACCCTCGTTTTCCACGGTCAGCGTTTTGCCCAGCATTGGCACTTTCACTTCATAAACATAGCCCGCATCAATTGCCGAACTAGGTTCAGTTGATGCGCCATTAACTTTTAAACTTGGCAACTCGTAGGTATCGCCCAGTTGAGCCTCATCCTGAAAGTTTTCAACAACAACTGTGTGACCCAAAAGTGAAGTCTCTATCGTTTCAATTGCCCAAACAATATTATTTAGAACTGCAGAAGTTGGAGATAGAAACATCGCCAAAACCAGCAGACATGAAACAATAAATTTTAATTTTGAATTGCGATTAGATAAGCCTTTCATATAGTAAATTTCTCCTTAAAAACACATTTACATAAATTAACAGGATTAGTTTAAACAATTTACAAATAATTGTCAACCATTTAATTAAAATAAATAACATTTTAAACGCATCTTTACCTCATCAACAACAACGCAAGTAAGTTGATATTAATATGCAACGGAATTTCCAAAATATGTAAAAATATAAAAATAATTTTGCTAGTTTATAGCAAATTTTGAAAAATTATAATCTACGCAAAAAAAAGAGATGTTAAAAACCAACATCTCTATTTCTTTATCTTTTCGTTTGCACTAAAAATTGCACTAATATTTTCAGCCTTTCCTAACGCGCCATATCAACACCATATTAAATGGATTCTAAAACATATTAAATATATTAAATATAATAAACTTAAAAATATGATACAGCATAAAACACCTCAAACTTCAACTAAAATTCCCAGTTGCCTGCAATTTTTCTGATAACATCACGGAAATTTTGCCTGCCCACATTGCTTTTACTAATCACATCCACTTCCTCTATCACAACACCGTTTTTCAGTATTATGCAAACTCCCACTTTATCGCCGATTTTAACGGGCGCCGACACTTTTTTGTGCAGTTCAAAATGGGTGGTTATTTCTGCGTCTTCACTCTTGTTGAGTAGCACATAATAGTCTTTATCAACCCCCACTTCCACACTTGCCTGCTTTCCAAAATTAACGGGCAATTTACTTAGTGGCGCACTTTCATCAAGCACCTTTTGGTTTTCAAAATTTGCAAACCCAAATGCGTACAACTCCATATTTTCTTTAAATCTTAATGCAGAGTTTTTGCAGTTTAGCGTCACTGCAATCAAGTTCAATTTGCCGTCAGACGCCACCGAACCCAAACAATAACCTGCACTGTCCGTAAAACCCGTCTTTCCACTTTTACACTTATCGTAATAGCGAATTAATCGATTGGTGTTCACAAGTTCAGTTTCTCTGCCACTAGGATGCACCAATTTATCCATCCAAATTTTGCAATCTTCGTTAAATATACCGTGCTTACCAACTTCTTTCAACAAAATTGCAGTGTCATACGCCGAACTGTGCTGCCCTGCAGTTTCCAACCCCGTTGAATTTTCATAAAATGTGTTTACCATACCCAACTCATTTGCGCGTTTGTTCATCAGTCCCACAAACAATTTTTCGTTTCCACTAATTCCTTCCGCAAGCACAATTGCGCTGTCGTTAGCGCTTGCAACTATCACGCTTTTTAATAGTTCTTTCACACTGTATTTGCTGCCCGCATCCAAAAATGCCTGACTGCCCTCCGCCTCGCTGGCATAAACACTCGTAGTGAACTCGTCACCCAGCGACAATTTGCCTTTCTCCACATTTTCCAGCACAATCAGCGTGGTCATCAACTTGCAAATACTCGCAACCTGCCTTTTTTCATGCTCGTTAAAAGATGTTAAAATACTACCGCTATCTATATCATAAAGCACATAGTTGGTAGATGTGAGAGATGAAAACAGCGAATCTGCATGTTTTTTATCTGCAAATGCGCTGGTTTTTGTGGCAACACCTAGTTGCGAATTATCGAATTGCAAAGTAGTTGCATCCGCGAAAACCGCAGAGTTTCCTCCCATCAAAAAGGCACACAACAAAACAACACTTAAAAATAAACAAAATAATTTAAAATTATGTTTCATAAACTTCAAACCTCAAAAAAAAGTATTGCTTTAGTTTAAGCAATACTCCTTTTTTTATTCACAACCAAATCGCACTTTCAACTTATTTTTTTCACTTTAACATGGCGTGGTCGACAAAAACATAAGCCACAAAAACTGAGTGGCAATGGTCTTATCGGGCGCATTTTTTTCAAAGAAATTAATAAACACCTGAAAGAAATTTTTCTCTCCCATAAAGGCTGCGTTCACGCCCACTCCCTCCACTTTTTCAGTGATATCAAAAACATTATTCCAAACTTTTAAATATGCAAGCCCATCGCTTTCATGAAAAATTTCAGCCGATAAATTTCCGTTTTCATCCAGAATCGCAACTCCTTCATACTCCGAAATTTTCACAATCTCGTCGTCGGTGGAAATTGTTTTTTTCATATCATAATCCGCAATAGCATCAGCCGAACTGTATTTGTTACCGTAAACCACCACATCGTTTTTATTGGGAAAATAATCAGCAGAGTTAAGGTCGTCGTTCACACCGGGGATAATTGTGTTTTCTTCGGGGTCAAGATAGCCGTCATTGTCGATGTAGCCCGAAAACAATTCTTCGCCGTCCACATTAATAAGAAAAGAATATCTCACAATAAAATCCACAAAATCGTTCACATATTCGCTCTCCACACTGCTTTTAACGCCAATCGAAAAAGAACCAATGCTGAACATATCCAGTTGGTTATAGATTTCATCGTTGCTATTGACACTGTCGTCGTCATCCAACTCCGCCTTAAACCTATCTTGCAAATCCTGCGACACTTTAGGCAGAAAAATAAACGACAATATCTTTCTAGGCTCATCAAAAATAGGGTTTTCATTCACTTCAATGTTGGAGTAATCCATCTCTTCTTCCAGCCCCTCATTCAGTTTTGCACTGATTTCACTAGGCTTAAAAACATCAATTGCAATGCGCGCCATTTTAGGATAAATCACAAAACTGCCATCATCCACTTCACTGCCTGCGCTTATATAACTGCCACCGCTAGCAAGCAAAGTCGCACGCTGCACAATCATATCCACCACAAAATCATAGTTTTTGAAATAATGCCCGTCTGCATTAAACGAATAAGTGGTAGGATTAACAACCACGCGATTGTCCACAAAAATGCTGCGTCTTTGATTATCTAAATTCACTTGTGATTCGCCAATCACAAAACTTTTCACATAAGATGCAATCAAATCGGTCTCACTTCCCTCAAACCCCAAATGATCAATGCGCTGCAAGGCGCTTTCATAACTCACACCCACTTTGTCGATGTTTTCAGTGGAACCGTCCACAATCAATTGCGCCAAATCATTTTTAATTTTTGCGTTATCTTCCAACTGCCCGTCATATTTCCACCTGTCTTCCGGTCGCAAAGTGGAAGTAAAAGCGCCGCTGTTGTCCTCTTCTCGCTGATAAACATATCCGCCTTTAATGGCATTAGAATAATTGAAAGGATTATTGTTAATTTCAACACCATTAAAACCAGCCACCGCCGATTGATGAGAAGCATCGCTAAACAAAATTTGAGAAACCGCGCCAAAAGCATTGTCGGTCAATAGCGCGTTGCCAACAATACTTATGTCCACACTGTCCGACCAACCATCCACGCTGTTACCCACATCCAAAATACTCACTCGTTGCGTGTGGTCGCCATAAACAAAATTAAGAGCATAGATTAACTGCTGCGACAATGTGGAAAGTTGCCTGTCTAGCAGGGAATAAAAATCCATCACCTCGCCCGTTGCATTGTCATAATACTCGCCCTCATGACCGGGGTCACTTAAAATCAGCACACTGCTGTAATAGTCATCCAAATCGTCGCTCGACGGTTGCGTTAAACCGTCCGAAAAATCCAAGTTAGATATCTCTCCCGTTGAGACTCCAAAGCACGAAACCAACAAAAAGGAAGCAAGCATCAACACAAACACAGCATAAAACTTAAAATATTTTTTAATTTTTAACATATTTTTTGCCACTGCACTCCCTCCCTTTATACTTTGCTTTTATTTTGTCTATATTTTATATTTATATTTAGTGATATTTTTAATTAATATTTTATATTTTATATTTGATGATGTTTTTAATTTATATTTTATATTTTATCAAGAAATAAAATATAAAGTTTACATAGTTTTATCACAATTAATTGTACCACAAAATCGCCTGCCTGCAAACACCTATAAACTAAAAATCAATAAGGAGTTCCGCCCTGTCCGCCATTATCATAGGGGTTATAACCTTGCTGCATATTTGCGTTAGGGTCATAGGTTTGCTGCTGTTGATACATCTGATTGGGGTCATAACCTTGCGGATACTGTTGATAATATTGTTGTTGATACGCCTGATTTGGGTCATAGTTTTGTTGTTGATAGGCCTGATTTGGATCATAAGTCTGTTGCTGATACGCCTGATTTGGGTCATATACCTGATTTGTTCCATACGCTTGCTGTTGGTACGCTTGATTTGGGTCATACGCTTGTTGATTATACGCAGTTGTATCAGCCACCGCAGGTTGCGGATGCGCTGAAGTAGGCGCAACAGGTGCTGCAACGGGCTGTTCAGCAGGAGCAGACACTGGCGCTTCTGGCGCCTGTGGGTTTGCAGAAGTGGGCGCAATCGCCGACTGCCCTTTTGCTTTCTTTTTGGAGGATTTTGGAGAACTCTGCCCCTCTGTTGCAAAAAAACCAAGTGCCACAAATTTTAAAATACAAACAAATAGAAAAAGTGATGCCAGCGCCACAGAAATTGGAAAGAGCATCAACTCAAAAACACTAACTACGCCAAAAACCACGGCAAATAGCAAATAAACTATTGCAGAAAAAACCACGCCACCCTTTCTGGTTTTAAACAACTCTGCAGGTTTGTTTGACAACAAAAACGAATTGATGCCAAAAATTAAAAATGTTGTTCCCAAAAACAAAAATATCACTGAAAGCAAAATCAAAATAATTCTAATGGCACCATATAATTCCAACCCAAAATCAATTCCAATAATCACAAAGAAATCAAACACTAACTTTTGGATGGTTTCCAACACAACAAAGGACAAAAAGCACATGGATATGCATCCCACAAACAAAATCAAAGCCAAAGATGTTATTAAAATTTCAAAAATACCCGATGTAATAAGCAATGATTTTCTTGCTCTCATAAAATCTCCATACTTCTTAAAAGTATTAAATCATAACCAGATTTTTAAGTCAAATAAATAAATTATAAATACTTTTTTGTATGATTTATTATAAGCATTTCATACGCCTTCTATTTTACAATCTATTGCACAAAAAACCATATAATCAAAAAACATAATCGTTTACAAAAAATGCATAACAATTGACACAATAATAATTAAAAAAATGCAAGTAACAAATGCATTTTAATAACGAGAGATTTTCAAACTTTTTAACAATTTTAACCTTTTAATTAAACTTTTTTAATTTATTTTTACTTTTCTTTTTAATCTTTTATTTAATCTTTTATTTAATCTTTTATTTAATCTTTTATTTAATCTTTTATTTAATC
>CAYJCT010000060.1:0-6131 GCA_964368745.1 uncultured Christensenella sp.
AAATAATATTTATATTAAATATAAAAAACACGATATGTTTCAATAAATTTAATATGATATAATTTTAAAAAGGAAAAAATATTATGCGTAATAAAAAAATAGATGTTGATAGCATATACAAGCCATTTATTTTTAATCCCTGTTTGTTTTTTGTTGATGACCGTTTGTATTTGCTTAATACAAAAACTAAAAACAACAAAACAATAAAAGGGTATAGCGATATTACAAGCATAAAAAATGTTATTAGAAACGCGTATATAGATAAACTTACTGGATTTTATATAAAGGCATATTTACATGAATATATTGATTCGCTTGTTGAGAAACATTATGATTTTTGCCTTGTGATTGGAGATATTGACAATTTTAGAAGCATAAATGACTGTTTAGGACATTTTAAAGCAGACAAAAAATTAAATTCGTGTGGGAAACTTATATTAAACAATATTTTTAAAGATGATTTTGTTTTCAGAACTGGCGGAGATGAGTTTGTGATTGTTTCAAAAATTACCGACCTGGACAAACAAGTTGTTAACTATTCTAATATCAACACCATTTTAAAAGAAGAAAATGAAATAACGTGTAGTTTTGGTCTTATCAAATATAATTACAACTATGGGCATCATGACAATTTAAATTACTTGGATGAAGTATTATATAAAAGTAAAAAAAGTGGAAAAGAAAAAATAACAGTTGGAATAATAGGAGGCGAATGTGGAAATTAAAACTTATAAAGATATTGAGTTTTTGGCTCAAGAATACAATATACCTGTTGAAGACGTTTTGTTTATCGCTTTGAATAGATATGGTGTAACTATGGATTGTGATGATAACCGAATCAGATTTTATTTAAAATTAAACACCTTAAATGAAGAATATTTTTTAGCAACGTGCGTAAACACATATCCATCACCTTTTTCAATTGTCGGCTCAAGGCTATATTTAGACAACAAAGAAATAGGTGTTATGTCTAGAATTGAAAAAGATACTTGCACAAGCACGTATTTTAGATGTGGACTGGGGGCAATGACAGTTAATTCAAACTCACGAAGTCAGTGTGCTGGCTGCAAGTTTTGTGGAACATACAAACTTGACAGTGAAGATGATGAAAATTTGACAACCAAAAAAACCTTGTTAAATTATTATGAAAAAATAATGAAGGAAAACAATTTAAAAGATTTGTCAAATTTGTTTCAAATCACAGTATGCACCGGGTGTTTTAAAGATGAAGAATGCTTAGTCAACCACTTGATATTTTTGAAAAAAGCTTTGGCTGAATTGGGTTTTAAAGGACGAATAAATTATATTGGTTCACAATTAAGAACTACTCACCTGCTTGAAAAGGCTAAAAATGAAATTGAAGATTTTTCAATATATATAACTGTTGAAAAATTTACAGAAAGAGAGAAATTTATGCGACCAGAAAAAGCTAGTTTAGCTTTGGATAAAGTAATTGAATTAGCAAAAAAATGCAACGAATTAAATATAATTGTTTCGTTCTTATACATTCTGGGACTTGAAGATTTGGAAATATTTGAACAAAATACAAGAAAACTCGCCCCATACGTCACGAAATTTCCTGATGTTCAAATATACCAAAATTACACAGTTGAACAAGAAAAATATCGCTGTGATGATGCTAAAAGCATTGAGTATTATTTAGATGCGAGAAAAATTTTGGAAAACATTTTTGAACAAACACCTTTAAGCCCAAAATCTTGGGAAAATTATAGAAGTTTGTTTTATACTCAATTCAATAACAAGCCACATTTAGGAGTAAAAAAATAACATGAAAAATTATGAAATTTATGAAAAATGTTGCGATTTTTTAAACAAAATTTGTGTGCTACAAAATTACTGCAACAAATATGTAGAAAGCGATGTTTCAATTGAAGATTTGAAAGAAAATTCCTGTGGACATTGGGGAAATGCACCGGCAATCAATTTTTTAACTGTGCATCTAATTGATTTGTTTAAAAAACACAACATAAAATCAAACATAGTTATTGGCACGGGACACGCTGGGTCAAGTTATTGTGCTAATCTTTGGTTGTCGGGCAATTGGTATAAACATAAAAACAAGTACCCTATAACAAAAGATGGGCTTAACTATTTAATCAACGATTTTGGAAAAACAATAAGAACAGAAATAAACCCACAATATCCAACTTCTATTTATGATGGTGGTGAGTTAGGATATTCTTTGGCGTTTGCTTATGGATATGCACACAAAAGTTCAACGAAATTTTTGCCATGTATTATTGGTGATGGCGAATGCGAAACTTCTGCAACAATGTCTAGTTTCCAGTTAAACAGAATACTTGATGAAAAAAAAGTTTTGCCAATTATTAATTTAAACAGCTATAAAATGAGTTCTAAAAGTTACCTGTCAAAGTTGACAGACAGTGAATTGATTAATTTATTTTCGTCGTTTGGTTATAGTGTAATTATTTGCAAAGAAGATCACGAAGAACTATCAAACGCACTTGAAAATGCTTATGAAAATCTTCAAAACAGCCCGCTGATTATTTTTAAAAACAAAAAAGGTGCACCTGCTATTAATAACCAATATGTAACAATAGAAAACTCTTTACAATCCCACAAAAATCCTTTAAGTGCAATTAAAAACAATAATTTAAAAACAAACATTTTATCTGAATGGATAAAAAGTTATGGCGATATTTTTTTCAAAAATAACAAGGTTTGTGATGATATTATTGATTTTATGTCCTATGACTTTTTTAATCAATCAAATAAATCTGATGTCGTTTATGATTATAAAACAGATGAATCAAAAAGTTTGATTGAAAACTTGGACAGTTTTTTAAGCAACAAAGATATTGCAATTTTATCACCTGATGAAATTGTATCAAATAGATTTTTTAAAACCGCTAACTCCCCTCAATTGATAGAGCTGTTAAGTGAAAATGTGTTACAGGGCTTCATGCAGGGTATTGTGCAATCAAATAACAATTGTTTATATATCACCTACGAGTCCTTTTCATCAATTTTTATAAGTATGGTAAGTCAATATCAAAAATACTTAAAACAATCCGAAATGTTTCACCGTTTAGACAGAAAAAGTTTAAATTATTTTTTTACAAGTACCGCTTTTGAGAACAATTATTCACATCAAAATCCTGAATTTGTTGCGTCGCTATTAAACAAAGAATATAAAAATATCAATATTTATTATCCTGCAAGCAATCAGCAACTAAAAAATAATATTATAGGTTCATTATCAAGCCATGATTGTATTAATGTTATAACCTGTTCAAAAAGCATAACTTTTAATGAGCCGTTTTCGATGACTAACGATTGTGAAATTTTGGTAAATTGTAATAATCCAGATTTAGTTTTGTGTGCAACAGGCGATTATAATCTTAAACAAATATTAAGTATAAATGAATTATTACTAAAAATATTGCCAGAGTTAAAAATAAAGGTAGTGTATATCTCAAATTTAAGCGTACTGTCAATACAACACAAGAACTCATTGTCAAAAGAAGTGTTTGATAAAGTATTTGATAGCAATTGTCCAACCATTTATACTTATATGGGATATAAAAGCGTAATAAGAAACTTGCTTTACCAAAGGAACAGATATTTTACTTTGTTTGGTTATGAAGACGGAAGCGCTGTTACAGGATGTGTTGAAAATAAATTTAGATACAACCAAATGGGTAAACTGCATGTTATTTTGAAAACGTTAGAACTTTTGCAATCTAATGGAAACATTCCAAAAAAATCACTAACAAGTGCGAAAAAAGGAATTTTGGATTTGCTTGGTAAATATTACGATAAGTTGTAATGCTATGGCATTGACATTAAAAGTGTGAGGTTGTATAATAACTATATGAATAATTTTAAATTCTGGCAAAATTATCTTAATGAAACACAACATAAAATTGCACAGTTGATAAAGCAAAAAAAAGAACAAGGTCTAAATACAGTTCTTTGTGATTTGCACATACACTCTAATCATTCATCTGATGGAAAGCAATTACTTGTTGAGATTATAAATGAAACAAAAAAATATAATTTTGAAATAATTTCAATTACAGACCATGATTCAGTTTCTGTTTACGATGAATTGTATAAATTATTAACTCACAACAAATTACCAAAAGATGCACCAATTATTATTCCAGGAATAGAATATACTGTTAGTTTTAAACAATACAAAACCATGTGTCATATTTTAAAATATTTTATCAATCCTAAAAGCAAGCGTATTATTCAAGATATAAAAAATTTAAACAAAGCATACCTGCGTAGAACAAAAATGCAAATATCCAGAATAAACCAAAGCAAAATGTATCAAGAATTATTTGCTAAATACAACATAAAAGTGTCATATAAAAGTTTTCTGAAATATTTGCGCAAAGACAACAAAAAACCAGATTATGCACCACTTATAGATTTCTTGGCTAATATTTTTAAGAAAAAACAAATAAAAACAAGTGAAATCTATGAATTGGTTAAATATTATAACAACGATGATGCTTGCAAAGAAAGAAGAGAATTAAAACAACAAAGGTTTGAATATTTGGATGGAAAATATTCAGGCATCGATATTCAAGACAACAGAAGATTTTTATTGTCAATTTTGGCAGTGCGTGGTGTTGATGATGCATATTACAGTGAATATCCAATCTCTGGCTCGCTCTCTGTTGATGAATGTGGACAATTATCCATATATAATCTCAATCAAGAAGGGGTCACCGTTTTTGCACATCCAGAACATGATAAACTACATTTAATCAACGGTGTGAAAAGTTGTGGTGGCGGATTTTCCGCACTTGAATTAAATTTTAAATCAAAAAAAGAATTTTTTAATGAGGTTGCTGCCACTGCAAAACAAGAGGGTTTGTCAATTACAAAAGGTTCAGACAGACACGGCGTTAATGAGCCAGTTTATGAAGATTTGTCGTTTTATAGCACAGATTTAAAAACCATTGAAGTTATAAATAACTTAAAGGGGAAAAAACATGGGAAAATATGATTTACATATACACACCACATTCTCAGATGGAGATTTATCCGTTTATACCATCATTGATATGGCAAAGCGAGGTGGATTTGACACAATAGCAATAACCGACCATGAAACAATTAAAAATTTTAATGTTTATAATAAATATGCAAAAGAAGTTGGAATAAATTTAATTTCTGGCATTGAAAATAATGTAGATGGATATGTTGCCTTTCACCTTCTTGGTTATGGCATCAAAAACATTGATAAATATATGGAATACTTAAATTTTTTGAAAACCTATAATCAAAAATTCTGTTATGAAACACTTGACTTGTTGAAAAAACATTATGGAATAAATTCGAGCGCAGAAGATTTGATTCTTGAATATTCGAAAGATGGGTTGATTGACAAAAAAATTATTGCAAAAGAACTTATAAAAAGAGGCTATGCAAGCGGCACAAAAGAAGCCTATGATAAATATATTGGCAGAAATGCTTTGGCATATTCGCCCATAAAAAAAGTGACTGCACCAGAAATAATACAGTTGATTCATGCTTGTCAAGGCGCTGCTGTCTGGGCTCATCCACAGTTAACCAAAGAAAGAGATGAAAGTAATTATACCGAACATTTTTTCTCAGAAACAAAATTAAGAGAAATTGCCAGGTGGTCGAAAGATAACGGGCTTGATGGCATAGAAGCGTATAATCACACAACAGACAAACAAGCTGGAATTTTGACAAACATAGCGCAAAAATTAGATTTGGTAGTTACAGGAGGCTCAGATTTTCACTCAATGACAATGGGTGACAAGTTAGGATGCCCATCACTAAAACGTGAGCAAATTAATGCTCTTTTAGCAAAAATTGAACAAAAAGCAACGGTTGATAAAGGGGAAAGGCTTTATGAATGATTACTTAACAAGAGATTGTAATTCAAACGGATTTTTTACCCACGAAATCTTATCAATTATGCAAAACAAATGTAAAATAACAAAAAGAACTGACAAAACTTTAGTGATTTTGCAAAAAATCACAGTTTGGATTTAAAATTTGGAAGCAATTTTTGAGACCATAGAGTTGGTGAAAAATAGGGAGTTTGAATGAAGAATAATATAAAAGTCATTTCATTTGATATAGGTAACACAATATACAAG
>CAYJCT010000061.1:0-6084 GCA_964368745.1 uncultured Christensenella sp.
AAAATACACACAATAATAATAATAATAAAAAAAGATAAAAAAAAATAAAACAAATAACAATTCATTTTTTAATATATATGAATAATAAAATCAAAATATTTCAAAAAAAGTTATATAAAAAATCTTTTCAACACAAAAAACTCAGGCTGTGAAAAAGGGGTTGTAGTTTTTGATTTTCTTTTGATATGAATACGATAGGAGCTTATGAATAATAAGTGACTGAGTATGAATACAAAAAAAATCAGAAGATACGCTCTTTTTCACAGCCTGAGCAGAAGGCAAGAAATGGATGCAGATTACGCCATTCTTTTGATGTGACAGATGAGGGAGTTTATTTAGTATAAATGACCGAATCCGGAACACAAAAAATGACGCAAGATGCGCCATTAAACCACTTTAAGCAGAAGGCAAGATTTTGGAGAAATTGCGTTCTAACAAAAGAGGCGGGCGAAGAAACTTATATAGACATAAGTGACTGAGCCCGCCCCTTGTAGTTAGGGCGAAAGTTACCAAAATATTGCCTTCTGAATTAAGCGTCGATTTGTCTCATATAAGAAATCAACCTTATACACTGAGCGGAATACCCCATTTCGTTGTCATACCATGACACAAGTTTTACGAAAGTTGGACTTACCATAATGCCTGCACCAGCATCAAAAATGCTCGCACGAACATCGCCAATGAAATCACTAGACACAAGCGGCTGATCGTCATAACCCATGATACCTGCCATAGTGGTTTCGCTTGCCTTTTTAATAACCGACTTGATTTCGTCGTAAGTGGTTTCTTTTTTAAGCCTAACGGTCAAATCCACAGCAGACACATCAAGAGTTGGCACTCTAAAACTCATACCCGTCAACTTTCCGTTAAGATGCGGAATAACCACACCCACTGCTTTTGCAGCACCCGTGGAACTAGGAATAATGTTTCCACACCCTGCACGACCGCCTCTCCAGTCTTTTTTGCTAGGACCATCAACAATAAGTTGAGTTGCAGTTACACTGTGAACGGTGGTCATCAACCCTTCAGCAATACCAAAATTGTCATCAATGATTTTGGTTAGCGGCGCCAAACAGTTGGTGGTGCAACTTGCGTTCGACACAACGGTCATATCAGACGAATAAGTTTCGTGATTCACACCATAAACAAACATAGGACAATTTTTGCCCGGCGCGGTTATAATAACCTTTTTAGCGCCTCCCTTTAAATGCCTTTCAGCATCTTCACTGGATGTGAACTTTCCAGTTGCTTCAAAAACATAATCAGCACCTGCCTCGCCCCAACCAATATCTTCAGGATTCATGCTGGTGAAAAACCTAACTTTTTTGCCGTTAATAACCAGCCCGTCATCTGCCACATCCACCGTGCCCTTGAACTTTCCGTGCACAGTATCGTATTGCAACAAATACTTCGCATAGTTCAAATCCACAAACGGATCATTCACGGCAACCACTTCCACGCCGTCGGTTTCGCACGCTAAACGCACCAATAATCTGCCAATTCTACCAAAGCCATTAACACCAAATCTAGCAATTTTATTACTCATACTTAATCTCCTTTTTAACTAATGCTATTATATCAATCTTGTGCATTTTAATCAAATAAAAAACCTGCAAACGCCAAATATTTTACACAAAAAAAAGGTTTGTTTTAAACAAACCAAATCAAAATGAAATAAATCAAATAAAACAAAATGGATAGCAACAAAAAACCAAGTTAAAACAAACCAACCTAAAACAAGGACAAAACATATCATCTCGTGAAATTATACTTTTCCATTTTATCAAACAGGGCTTTAATATCCGCCATGTCAGACTGCTCGCCCACGCGATAACTCAAATGCGATTTTATGGCAAGCACAAACGCCAAACAAAACAGGAACACAGCGCCAAACCACACTATCAAATGCAACAAAAAACCACCAACCGAAAAAGCCGACAGCAGTATCCCCGCCATCACACTAAGCAGAGCCAACACTGCGCTCACA
Source organism: uncultured Christensenella sp. (assembly GCA_964368745.1). Taxonomy (GTDB): domain Bacteria; phylum Bacillota; class Clostridia; order Christensenellales; family UBA1242; genus UBA11490. The sequence goes on from CAYJCT010000061.1 coordinate 1,988, forward strand.
ATGGCAAGTACCACACTCACAAAATGCGACTGCGACTTATAATCATACACCTTGCTTTTGGGGCGTTTTTTGATTTCCGTCACATATAACACATCGGTTTCATATCCCACAAACGAATCCAGCATTCTAAGTTGCCTGTTTTTTGTGGGCAACTGATTTATCGTTCGAACAACCTCGCGGTCGAGCAACTGAATGTCGTTTTCGGCATACACATCGCCAAAGACATTCAACAATTTAATACCTAAATTATAGAAAAACACTTTCACGCTACGAACAAACCTGCGAAAGCCAGTGAACTGCTTTTTGTAGAACACAATTTTGTTGCCCGCTTTCCAACTGTTGATAAAAGTTTTCACAATATCAATGCTGATATCGTCCTTGCCGGAATATATAATTGTGGCGTCGTAATCTTCCATATACTTCATCGCAACGGTTATAAGTTCGTGCTGATTCACTGGCAAATTAACTTTAAACGCACGCACATTTTCTTGTTCCACATACCGCTCACGAATGCGCGCAAAAGTTGTGGACAATGTGCCCGACAACGCAAAAACCACATCAAAGGAAATTTTGTCATTTTTCGACTCTTTTCTGCAAGCCTTGGAAATGGCGTCAAACTTCTTTTCAAAATCACAATCTTCTAAAATAGGAATTATAAAACCTAATTTCATAATATCTCCAAATAAACTCTTATAAATGTTAGCAAACAACAACAAAAAAGTCAAGCAGAAGGCAAACATTTATTTGCAAAAATCCCTCATATAATGTAAACTTTAAACAGAATTGGTTTTGTTTGTAAAGAGTTTGCTACATATTTTATTATAAATCTGTTGCAAACTATACACAATAAAATTAACCCACAAACAAACACAATTCCACAATAAATAATAAAAGTAGGGAAAATATGAACAAACTTCAAAACTCGAAAGAGATGTTTAAAAAAGCGCTTAGCGAAAACTACGGAATTGGAGCATTTAACTTTGTGAATATGGAAGTGCTAAAAGCAATTTTGGCAGCCGCCGAGGAACAAAAAAGCCCCGTAATTGTGCAGGCGTCACTGGGCGCAATCAAATACGCAGGCGTAAAAGAACTAACAAGTTTGGTTGCCGCAGCGGTTTCAAATGTGACCGTTCCTGTGTGCCTAAACCTTGACCACGCCAACTCTTTTGAAGACTGTAAACTTGCAATCGACCACGGATTTACCTCCGTTATGATAGACGCGTCCGCGCTTTCGTTTGAAGAAAACATAACACTTACGAAAAAGGTTGTGGAATACGCAAAACAATTTGATGTGTCGGTGGAAGCAGAACTAGGCGTGCTAGCAGGCGTGGAAGAACATGTTAGCCACTCGCACTCCATTTACACCGACCCCGACCAAGCAGAAGAATTTGTGAAACGCACAAATGTAGACAGCCTTGCAATAGCCATAGGCACATCGCACGGCGCTTACAAATTTAAAGGCAACGCAAACCTTGATTTTGACACATTAAAGGAAATTCAAAAACGCTTACCCTCCACCCCACTGGTGCTGCACGGCGCAAGTTCGGTTCCGCAAAAATTTGTGAAATTGGCAGAAATTTATGGCGCAGACTTAAAAGGCGCAAATGGCGTGCCTGAAGAACTGCTAGAAATTGCTTGCAAACAAAACATCTGTAAAATCAATGTGGACAGCGATTTGAAACTAACTTTCACAGCATCTCTTCGCGAACACCTGCACAATAACCCAGAAAACATTGACCTTAGAAAATACAACTCGTATGCTATGAAAAATGTGAAAGATGTGGTTGCAAACAAAATGAAACTGTTTGGCTCAGCAAATAGGGCGTGAAACAGGCTGAATAGAAAAATATAGACTTAAAACAATTTGGCTCGGTAAAAAAAGCATAAACAATTTTACTAGAAAAATAAAATATAAACAGTTTAACTAGAAAAATAAAACATAAACAATTTTTATTATAAAAGAAGCAAAGGAATTTTCCCTTTGCTTTTTTTAAACCTGTTTTAATATATTTTCGCTTTATAGTATTGTTTATTTTGTTAAAAATTTCTTATAAAATTTTAATGTTTTAAAATTAAGATTGTAGTTAAAAGTTCCAACAATCAAAAATCCGCTTGACACATAATCCACTTAAGTTTGGTCAGCCTTGCAAAGACTGCTGAAAATTGTTCCAACAATCTAAAACATGCTTGATAGTGGGTCAAGGCTCAGCCTTGCAAAGACTGCACCACAAAAGCACCACTTTCAAAAAATATTTTGACACTTGCATTAAGGCGCTCGCCTTAGAAAGACTGCTGGAAAATTGTTCCCGCTATCAAAAATATGCTTGATCGTGGGCAAAGACTGCTGAAAAATTGTTTAACTATCAAAAAACCGCTTGACACACAGTCGAGATTAAATCTCGTCAAGGCTGAGCCTTGCCGGTGAGAGCAATTACGCAACTAATAGCCGTGTCGGAAATCCCCACTCCCCAATTGCTAACAGTATAAATTATTTCAAAATAACAAACAGCGCCCTGCCCCTCTAACACAGCAGAAATCCCACTTCCAAACGCCACAACTTCGGCAAGCTCATGAAACCCACCCTCAGCAGTGATATCAAGAATAGAAAGCCCACCCACCTGACTACCAGAATAAACCCGATAACTAACAGCAGTGTTCCCCACAGCAGTAGACGGCGCATCGATGCTAATATCCACAACATTATGCCCAGTGTTCCTGATAGCAAACCCAATAGCGATGGGGCTCTGCGTTTGAAAATCAAACTTCAACTTTGGAATCAACCAAACAACACCCGTTCCCACATTATCATCACTTCCATCACCGGCAACAGCATCTTCCGGCGAAATAGTTTGCAAACTCCAAGAAATCTCACCTTGCTCATCCCCAAACACATTCCCCACCAACTCAGCCGACACATCATTAGCAGGAAAAGTAAGCACAGTCTCAAAATAGATATGCTGAGCAAACGCCGCCCAAACACCAAACGACATAAGCGCCAAAATCAAAACAAACGACACAAAAGTCGTGATGATTTTAAAACTTAAATCCTTTCTATTTGTAATCTCTCCTAATCTTTTCTCCACTACTTCTCCTTGAAGAAACTAAACCACCTGCTATCTTATAACCTCAAAATTTTACCCCGCCGTCATATACACCAAATACTTAGTTGCATACTGAATAGCATCTCCGTTCACATCTTTTGTCAAACTCCTTGTCCAGTCACTGATTTCATGCTTGATAATAAAACACGCAGCATGGCCGCTTTCCACTTCCAAAAGAGTATTAGAAACAGCCTCGCGATCTTCGTCGAAATACCCCAAACCCGACATATCATCATACCACTCGGAACTAAAATTAGCACCCAACCCATAAGTGGACCGCAAGTTCACAACACTTAACGGCATGTCCACAACCGAGTCACTCACACCAAACAAATGCGACACTCCAACATTGCTAGGATGCGGATAATCGTTGTAGGAAGCAAGGGTTAAAAACATTGTGCTACTCGAAGTGTTCTTAACAATAAATATCATATACACATCAAAATATTTTGTAAAAGCAACCTCATCTCGCGAAAGCACCGTGCCCTCGCCACCATCTTCAGCATCAATACTGTTAGAAGTTGTGTAAAGCGGCGCAGTCAAAAAACTACCCTCAAAATTAGCATCGTTAAAAACCGCCACCCGATAATCCACACTCACATCATCGGGAATGTAGGTCACTGATATACTAATGCCACCCACCTGCAAAGTTGCTGCCCAAATTCCCACAACCATAACAGCAAGCACCATAACCATAGTTATTGAAATTGCAATCAATTTATAAATCTTTCTCATTTCACCTGTCAATTGCTGATTTTTTTGCGCTAAAACTTATTTTATCTCCACCACTAAAAAACAATTGAAACATTTTTTTTTAAAACACAGTAATTAAAAAAACTCAAAGCACACTTAATCCCAGTTTACACTATAGTACCACAACCATACATTTTTCCATAATAATTTATATTCATTTTACTAATTTAATGATACCAAAAAAACATCATTTTGTCAATATATCAAAAAAAACACACACCAAAAACATAGCACCCTAAACCC
>CAYJCT010000062.1:0-6031 GCA_964368745.1 uncultured Christensenella sp.
CTTTAATACAATCAGATGATTTTCTTTCACAAAACAACCCAAAAATAAATATATATAATAAAATACAAAGTAGTGCAAATTACATTTTTTGTAATAATATTTTAACAATATTTGCTTATCAAAATCTTTTATAACTTGAAGCACGCTGTATATATCCCGCAAAGAAACATCATTTTTCTCGCATTTTTCCTTACATATTACAATCATTTCTTTTAAAGAAAACTTCTTATAATATTTAGACGAAAATTTAAAATCACAATTGTATTTAAAATATTTGGAAATTATGAAATCATATATACCTTCAGTTAAATTATATAAGTTGTAATCAATTTCATTCTCAGCATTTGAACCAATATCTACTTGTCTATTGTCATTATTTAAAGCATTACTCGATTGTTCATATATGTTATTGACATTATCTATTATATTACTGCCAAAAACATTATGCTTTACTAAATTATTAATATTATTACTATTTTCACACTTTTTCAAAAAACATAAAGATATTTCAAATTTTGTGCCATAATTATATTTTATGCAACACTTAAGATTGTTGGAAAACTGCACTAAATACCTGTTAAATTTTGAGCAATTCACTTCCACCTTTTTATCACAACTTTTTACCTTATAAAACCCTAAAGCCAAACTTAGTTTGTTAATAACTTTTATGCTTTCAACTCCAGACAAATCCACAAACTCATACTTAAAGTTATTTTCAAAATTGAAGAATAAATATAACCCTGCTATGTTAAAAACAATAATTGTATTTTTATCATTATACACTATTCTATCAATTTCACATGTTTTGTTATCAATAACTGCTAAAAATGTTTGTCTTTTAACTGCTCCACAATTGCTAAAATTTATTATTATTTTATTTTCTGAGGCACTAAAATTTGCACTTTTATCTAACTTATTTGACTGCAATAATATTGCATAATTATTCATATTATGCATAATCTCACACACATTCCAATTTTTTAAAATCGAAAAATACAACCTGCATTCAACTGTTCCATTTCTCAATGTCTCTATGTGTTTAAAAATCTTTGGAATGACTAAACCTATATTTAATTTGTCTAATTTATTAAATTGTGGACTTGAAAAAATACTGCTGTCAGCGGTGTTTTGACTGCTGATTTCTTTATTTTCGACGATGTGAATGTTGCCAATTTTTGCATCTTTCAATTTTTTTAATAGTGCAAAAAAATTTATTAAACTTAAATATATAATTAAATATTTAACATTTTCCATAACATAATTTTTCACAAAATCACACATTTCTAAACTGAAAAATGATTTTTTAAGATAAATCTACAAAAAAAATTCCTATGGCAAAAATCTTGCTAATAGGAATTTTTTATAACTTGTCAGAATAGAAATAAGCCGAGTTCTGTTTTTGATGATTATCTATCTGGAATTATTGTCGCCAATAATTTCAAGCGGCGTATAGTGAAACTAGCGGACCGCGTTAAAGCGTTTCACAGCCTTGCATTAGATGGGGTTTACACAAACACATAATTACTTATATGCCTAGTGAGCTCTTACCTCACTTTTTCACCCTTACCCAATAAATTGGGCGGTAATTTTCTGTTGCACTATCCTTAAGGTCACCCTCACCAGATGTTATCTGGCATCCCGTCCTATAATGCTCGGACTTTCCTCAAAACTTGCGTTTTGCAATCATCTATCTATCTAACAAGATATAACTTATTATACCACAAATCTAAGCATTAGTAAATACTAAAAGCAAATAATCAAACTAATGCAAAGAAATTATATATTGTTGATTTTTAAATAATACTTCCTTATTTTCATGAGTTAATTAAAAATACATTATTTAATACTTTAAAAAACATTATTCACTAATTTTAATAAAATTATCTAATTAGCACACCAAACCAATCACAAATAATCATCTTTTTTCATCACAGAATTTAGTGTTTGCAATGCTTTTTTTTCTAGTCTTGATATGTAACTTCTCGAAATTTCCAGTTCTTTTGCCACTTCTCTTTGAGTTAGTGCAGGTGTGCCCTTTAATCCATATCTCATGCAAACAATTTGGTATTCTCTTTTTGTTAAGTGTTTTTTTAATATTTCGTCCATTTTTTCGCTCAAAATCACTTCCGACACATGCTTTTCTACATTATTTTCTTCTTCAAACGAAATATTACTCAGTGATATTTCATTGTCGTTGTCATCGGATGAAAGCACATCATCAAATCCAAGTGTGTTTTTGTGCTTTTTATTAACTCTGAGCAGCATCAAAATTTCGTTTTCAATACACTTTGCAGCATATGTGCTAAACTGCGTTCCGTAGCCTTGTTTAAATGAATTTATCGCCTTAATTAGTCCCAAACTTCCCACGCTAATCAGATCGTCTGCCTCATCCGCTTGGTTGTATTTCTTAACAATATGCGCCACCAATCTCAAGTTATGATGAATTAAAATCTCTTTGGCTTTCATGTCACCATTATGAAAAAGTTCAATGTATTTTGCCTCATCTTTAGAATTTAGCGGTTTGGGAAAAGAGGAGTTGTTGTTTATGTAGGCAGTAAAAAACATCACTTTTTGTAAAAACACTATAAAATTTTCGACAATCATATTAACTCCTTTAATAGAACTAATATATGTCGAATATTGTTTAATTTTGCTTGTACATATAAAATAATTTTATTTTCATTAAAATAAAAAAACAGCAAGAAAATACATCCTTGCTGCAATTTATTGCATTAAATTTTAATTAAACTTCAATACCTTCTGCTTTAATAAGTTCGTGGTATTGAGCAAAAACATTATCAACAATGCTTTCATCGTCAACAACAATCAAACATTCTTCATCGTCAACTTCTTCAATTGAGAAAACAACTGCCTCATCTTCTTCCACACCTTGAACTCCTGCAATCGGTCGCAGAATAACATAAACTCTATCTTGAATAGGAATAATCGCCACTTGTTCAAATTCCACGCAATTATTTTTTTCGTCATAAAGTTTAAGATTTTCATTGTTATTTTCGTCTAATAATTTATCAACAATAGATTCATTTTTTTCTGACATTTCTGTTCTCTCCTTTTAGTTAGAAGAATCAATATAGTCTTGAAGTATAATGGTGGCCGAGATTTTATCAAGCAACATTTTTCTGTCTTTAACGGGGACTTTTCGGGATTTTAACAATTCCTCTGCCTCAAAAGATGTCAATCTCTCGTCAAACAATTCAACTTCTACACTTACTAATTCTTTCAATTTGTTCACAAATTCGCGCGTTTTAATGGTTTGAGCGCTGTCGGTTCCATCCATGTTTAAAGGAAGACCAACAACGATTTTTTTAACATTATGCAAAGACACTAATTTGCCGACATACAGCAAATCGTAAGAATAATTTTTCCTCACATAAGTTTCAAGGCCTGCAGCAAGAGTTCTCGTTGGGTCCGACAAAGCAATCCCAATGCGAGCATCTCCAAGGTCTAGAGCCATCAATCTATACACTTGCGAATCCATACAAATATATTAGCATATAATTTTCATATTTCAAAACATTTAAACAAAAAATAACCAGATAAGTAAAAAGGTTGCAATATTTTTATACTTCTATAACCCTACCAAAAAGTTAAAACATTCAAGGAAAAAGGTGGAAAATATCCACCCCTTAATTTTCACTATTTCATTTTTTCAACTTGATTTTTAAACGCAACTTTTCCTTTATTCACAAGTTCCTGAGCACGGTCATTATTTGAAACAATCAATGCACCTGCGATTAATCCCAGCGCCATACTAATCAAAACACAATCTTTCATTGCAACCTCCCAACATTTAATTAGTTTATTATCTGCTAAAATACACAAATTATACAAATTTAGGAGATTTTCGATAAAAATTTTTATTTGTTTTTTCTATAGTTATTAATTGCCGATTCAATTGCTTCTTTTGCCAAAATGCTACAATGAATTTTTTGTGTTGGCAACCCGCCAATGTAGTCTAAAATCTCATTGTTTTCAAGTTTAAGCGCCTCTTCCACAGTTTTTCCTTTAATCATTTCGGTTGCCACAGAAGAAGAAACAATTGCTGCAGCGCATCCAAATGTTTCAAACTTAACATCTTCAATAACATCATTTTCATTTATTTTTAAATACAATTTCATGATATCGCCACAACTTGCATTGCCCACTTTGCCAATTGCATTTGCATCATCCAAAACACCTACATTCATTGGATTTATAAAAATTTCTAACACTTTTGGATTATACATTCTCTTCTCCTTTTTTACTCTTTTTTATTCTAAGCGGACTCATCGCCCTCAACTTTTCCACCACAGCAATCAATTTTTCAATCACAATATCCACATCTTCTTTGGTAATATCTGCGGAAAACGAAAATCTAATTGCGCCATTAATGTCTTCATGGCTCATTCCCATCGCCTTTAAAACATGACTTTTTGATAGTGAATGAGATGCACAGGCAGATCCCGTCGACACCGCAATGCCCTCAAAATCTAACAACATCAGCACACTCTCACCTTCCACCAACCTAAAACTGATGTTCACAATGGACGGAGATTTTTGAAACAAATGCCCATTTACTTTAGTGTGTTTAATGGAATATTGAAGTTTTTTAATAAAATAAGTTGCAACATCCTCAATTTTTTTGTTAACCAACTCCATGTCTCTTATAGTGATTTCCATTGCCTTTCCAAAACCCACAATAGACGGAACATTTGTGGTTCCGCCACGCTTTCCAAACTCCTGCTCACCACCAACAATAAATTTTTTAATCACTACACCACGCTTAACAAAAAGTGCACCCACTCCCTTTGGACCATGAAATTTGTGCGACGACATCGACAGCGCATCGATTTGCATATCAGCCACATCAAAATCCACACAACTCATTGCCTGAACTGCATCAGTGTGGAAATATGCGCCATAATGTTTAACCGTTTCTCCAATCGCTTTGATGTGCTGCATTGTTCCCACTTCGTTATTCACACTAATGATACTCACCAAAATAGTGTCTTTTCTTAAGAAATGAATTAAATCGGCAATAGATATTAAGCCATTTTCGTCCACCGGCAAATATGTCACCTCATAGCCTTCTTTTTCCAACTCTTTGCAAGTATCAAGCACACTGTGGTGCTCAATTGCAGATGTAATAATGTGCTTTCCTTTTTTCTGATTTGCATACGCAATACCTTTTATTGCCCAGTTATTCGCCTCAGTTCCTCCCGATGTGAAAAAGATTTCGGAACTATTAGCATTAATGGACTTTGCAATAATATCGCGAGCATTATCAACGCCTGCCGCTGCATCGCGACCAAAACTATGCAAACTGTTGCTGTTTCCATAAATCGTGGAAAAATACGGCAACATCGCATTCAAAACTTCGCCGTTCACCATAGTTGTAGACGCATTGTCTAAATATATTTTTTTCATTTAATTTACCCCTTTTAACATATCTTCTAAAGTGAAATCATCTAAAACTGCATTTATTCTGCAGTAGAGTGCATTAAAAATGTCTTTACTAGGACACTTAGGGTTGTTGCAAACTCCCTTATTACAATCAGCAAAATAAAAATCATCTTCAAGAGAACGAAGAATTTCCCCAATTGTGATGTCTTTAGGTTGTTTTATGATTTTGTACCCGCCTGATGCACCCCTGATGGTATCAATAAGTTCTGCTTTTTTCAGCATGCCCAGCAACTTTTCAAGATATGCCTGTTTTACTTCAGTTTTTTTGGAAAGTTGCGACAAATTAAGCGCATTATTCACACCTTCCATACCTAAAACATACATGGCTTTTAATCCATAACGACCTTTTGTTGAAAGTTTCATATAATCCCTACCAATTTAGTCTGATTTATTCTATCATAAAATATATTATCGGTCAATAAATTTTATTAAACTTTTAATTTAATTTTAAAAAATATTTTTGATGCTAATACAACAAATTAAAATCATTTAATTTTTTTAAATAAGAAAACAATAAATTTAAAACATTAAGAAATAAGTGGTAAATTTAATATATAAATAATAAAAC
>CAYJCT010000063.1:0-6000 GCA_964368745.1 uncultured Christensenella sp.
ATTATATATTTTTCAAAGATCTTTTATTGTTTTCCATTTTATATTTTGTTTTACTATCTGTTTTTTTTATATCTTTTTATCATTTTTCTGTTTTATAACTTTTATCGTTTTTCTGTTTTATAACTTTTATCGTTTTTCTGTTTTATAACTTTTATCATTTTTCGTTTTTTATAATTGTAAAGCATGATTTAAAAAATCCACCAAAGCATTATTGCAATTATTACAAAATTTACTACAACTTAAACTGACTTTTCAAACTTGCAATCTTTTCTCTAATTTCAATTGCCGATTCAAAATCCAAGTTTCCAGCAAACTCTTTCATGATTATCTGCATCGAGTCAATTTCTTGCAGTGCTGTGGCTTTAGTGTATTTCTTTTTGTTCCCCGCAATTTTTTTAGTTACTTCCAGCGTGTTTTTTATGGGTTTTATTATAGTGGTAGGCGTAATTTTATGCTCGATATTATATTTCATCTGAATTTCTCTGCGCCTATTTGTTTCAGAAATCGCTCGTTCCATTGATTGTGTAATAGTGTCAGCATACAATATAACCTTCGACTCACTGTTTCTGCTTGCCCTGCCAATTGTCTGAATAAGTGACCACTCACTTCGCAAAAATCCCTCTTTGTCGGCGTCCAAAATGGCAACCAACTTAACTTCAGGAATGTCAAGCCCCTCGCGAAGCAAGTTTATTCCAATCAACACATCGAACTTTTTTGCGCGCAAATCGTTAATTATTCCCATTCTGTCGAGCGTGTCGATGTCGGAGTGCAAATAGTTCACGGCAATCTTTCTCTCCAGCAAATAATCTGTCAGACTTTCCGCCATTTTTTTAGTTAGTGTGGTCACAAGCACTCTGCCGTCATTTTCAATGGTGCTATTAATTTCTCCAATCAAATCGTCAATCTGCATTTCGCTAGGTCTCACAAAAATTTCAGGGTCCAAAAGACCTGTGGGTCTAATGAGTTGTTCCACAACATTGCCCGAAATTTCCAGTTCATATTTACTAGGAGTTGCCGAAACAAACACCATTTGATTAATTTTTGCCAAAAATTCTTCAAATTTAAGCGGGCGGTTGTCAAATGCTGCAGGCAATCTGAATCCGTAGTCGATTAAATTTGTTTTGCGTGAAAAATCTCCGCCATACATTCCTCGGACTTGTGGCAAAGTTATGTGGCTTTCGTCCACAAAAACCACAAAATCTTTGGAAAAATAATCGAGTAGTGTGAAAGGTGGTTCGCCGGGTTTGCGGCCGTCAAAATATCGTGAATAGTTTTCAATACCGTTGCAATAGCCCACTTCTTTCATCATTTCTAGGTCATAAAAAACTCTTTCCTTAATTCTTTGCGCCTCAATTAGTTTGTTTTCCGATTCAAATTCTTGCACTCTTTTTAAGCAGTCATTGCGAATAGTTTCAAACACATTGTCGTATTTTTGCAAGTCAATTGCGTAGTGGCTTGCAGGTAATAAAAATGCGTGGGTTAGTGTGTTTATTTTTTTTCCAGTAAGCACTTCAATTTCATAAATATTTTCAATTTCGTCACCAAAAAACTCCAGTCTTATGCCAACTTCCACTTTGTGCGGCGGAATGATGTCCAAAATATCGCCTTTTGATCTAAATGTTCCTCTTTTAAATTCGATGTCGTTGCGGGAATATTGCAGGTTGATTAGGCGTTTTAATACCTCGTCTTTCGAAACATTGTCACCCGGGCGCAGTGAAATACACATGCTGGAATAGTTTTCAGGTTCGCCTAGTCCGTAAATGCAGGACACACTCGCCACCACAATAACATCTTTTCTTTCGAACAGTGAGCATGTTGCGGAGTGGCGCATTTTGTCAATTTCGTCGTTAATGCTCATGTCTTTTTCAATGAATGTGTCGGAGGAAACAATATAGGCTTCTGGTTGGTAATAGTCGTAGTAGGAAACAAAATATTCCACTCTATTGTTGGGGAAAAACTCTCTAAACTCGTTGCACAGTTGTCCTGCTAGCGTTTTATTGTGAGCAATCACAAGCGCTGGGCGGTTTATTTGGTTTATTATATTAGCCATAGTAAAAGTTTTGCCACTTCCCGTGACACCTAAAATTGTTTGGTATTTCAACCCGTCGTTCAGTCCTTCAACCACGCCTTTTATGGCAGTTGGCTGGTCGCCCTTGGGTTTATAATTGCTAACTAAATCAAATTTTTCAAACATATAAAATCACTTCTTGCGTAAAAATATTATATCACAATAAAAAGCATTTGCAAATACACTAATATAATTTGCAAAAAATAACTAAGTTAAACAAACAGCACATCAAAGATAATATAACTTAAAATTCTTAAGAAAAAATTGTTTTTAAAATCATACCCACCAAAAAGGACAAGCAACCCAACAGCACGGTCCTAAGTATCAACAAGTTGATAGTCTTTTTGCTGTTGTTGAGTTCTCTCATAAAAGAGTCGCCTTTGGTGCTTAAGTTGACGCAAAACATTGCCTTGCCTTTTTTGTCGGAGTTAATAACTGTGATGTAATTTTCCAGCACCAAATTGTTGATAATCACCGACACTTCTTGCTCGCTTAAGTCATACTTCGGAAAAACGCCGTCTGCAATATCAAGCGCAGACAACAAAGCAGTACCTTTTTTCTGGCACATATCATACAAATACAGCATCACACTTTTTTCTTTTCTAGACAACATATTTCATCACCTGTAATTTTTAAGTAAAAATCAAATAAGCCAAAAATCCGCCCAAGAAAGCAGAACAAGCACAAATCACACCAAACCAAAAACACATGCTATAAAACTTTGCGTTCTCCTGCTTTTCCGCCATAGACGCTTCTTCCACAATTCTGCCTTTTGGCAAAAGTGCAATCATAACTTCTTTTTCATCCATATATTTGATGTCCACAAAAGATTGCTCGCTTAAATATTTCAGGTTGGTTTTCAAACTGTGGACATCAACCTTGCCCGATAATTTGTCAACCAATTCCTTCAACTCAACCACTTTAAATGCATTCCCTGTCAGCAATTGATTAAGCACTTTAACAATGTGAATATTCGATTTGTCTAACATATTAATTCCTCTAATTTTTTTAAACTTATATAATATTATACATTATTTAAACTAAACTATAATTAATAATATCACAAATAAATTTATATTCAAATAAATTTTTGCCACTTCTTTTGCGCGTTGTTTTTAACACTCCCACTTAATACCAAATTCATCAATTTTCTACTATACAGTCAATTTATATAAGTAAATTTAAAAAATTTCTCTTCAATTAATAAATTAATATGCATCTATATAATGTATTAATTTTATTTAAAAACACGAAACAAACCCCTAGAAATAACAGTTTGATTGCAAAAGCAAAACATCGTAGTACATTTTAGTTTATATCGTGAAACACCAACACAATATTTTGATTACAAATGCAAAAAAAGATTAGTTTTTTAAATAAGCCCTCAAAGGACAATTTCTTTTAAACTAATCTTTTTAAAGTAATCTAATTATTTTTTATCTTTAGTGTTTTTTGATTTAGTAGCAGATGCGGTCTTTTTATTAGATACCACAAAGTATATCACAATGCTTGCAAGCACAACAACCGACAATACAATCAAAATAGTACCTAGAGTATTGGTCAAAATTTTGTCTTCTTCTGGCTCGTCCGCAGTAACATTTATTTCGTATCTATATGGTTCTGTATTAAGCGCTGTGTCTTTAACCACAATGCGCAAAGTGTAAGTTCCAGTTTGTGTAAACTTCCATTTATAACCCTCATCACTAGATGCAAACTTGTTATCCACAACCGTGCCATCAGGGTTTCTTAGTTCAACAGTGTAAGTTGGATTAGCGTCCACAAGATCCACAACAGTAAACTTATCGGTTGGCAATGTTAACTCATCGTTTATTTTTAATTTAGCAGGAATCAAGTTTTTGTCGTCGTTCCATTTCAATTCAGGAGCGTCGCAGTCACCCACTCTAACCTTTTTTGTTAGTGTTCCTTTATTACCTGCTCTGTCTGCCAACGAATATTCAATGGTATATTCCCCTTGAGTTTTAGCAACAAATTTCCAGTTTACTCCGTCGTCTGCTTTCACAACATCCACAGTGGAAACGCCGTCGGAATTCGATGATGTCACGCCTTTTTTAACGGTTGGTTTAATTTCTGTAACTTCATCAATGTTCACTTCTTCATCAAAGTTATAAATCGCAAACGGAATAGTAACCGTTTTTCCGTTGTCTCTATCTGAAGCAGTCCACTCTTTCAAAATCTCAGGGAATTTGATAGAGCCCGACAGGAATGATAATTTTGGAGCCTCATTATCCACAACTGTAAGCGAATAATCTCTCTCCACAGTGTTGCCTTCAAAGTCAGACGCTGTGTATCTTATAACATAAGTGCCGTGATGTGTTGGAATAAATCCTTCCAAACCATCTTCGTTTGTGGAAATAATTGGAGCAACATTTCCAGGGTAAGAAATAATTTGTCGGTTAAGTGAACCAGCGCCGTCTGCTCCGCTATTTACTTCAATATATTTTCCGTCATCTTCCAAATTCGGAGTTGGAAACACAAAGAATTCACCCACATTTTCGTTTGTTTTAAACGCCGACTCATCGGTTAGTCTAATAATTGGAGCGGTGTTGTCGTTAACTCTGATGCCCAAAGTTCTAACAAGCACATTCCCGCCAATGTCGCTAACTCTATAAGTGATGGTGTAGATACCTGAATCAATTGCTGTAAACTGTCCGCCACCAAACAAAACTATGGTGTCGCTAATAAAGTCCTGAGCAGAGTTTTTGTCTAGTGAAACGACTTTTCCATATTTATTTTTTACAGTAACGCTAACATTTAGCGGTCTTTTATCAGTGTCGGACACTCTAACTGTAGGGATAGTGATAACATCTCTTTGGTTGAAAGCCGCTCTATAATCTTTTAAATCGCCGACTGTTGTCGACCCCACATAACCAAACTCAGTGATGTTTCCAGTATATTCATTGTTTTCAATCAACTCAGCGTTGGATGCATATAGAATACTGCTGTAGTCAAGCGCATCCTCAAAGGAAAGTGTTGGAGCAACATTGTCTTCGCTGTTATAAACCTTAATGGTATGTCTCAAATGTGTTGGCTCGTTGTTGTAATCGTTGATTGCAGTTGCTGTTATAATAATATCTGAGATGTTTTCTTTTGTAACAAGAGGAGTATTATTAATGATGCTTTCAACATCCACAACATATTTATCGTCGCTATTTTTAGTAAGTTCATATTCAGCGCTAGTGCCTTCATCGGTGGTTTTAACTGTGTAGTAAATACCTTTCAGTGTTGGATACAGGTCATGAGTGTCCGTCACTTTTGGCTCTGCAAACACAATTTTTGAATTAGTAAGTGTTTGCGATGGCAAACTAGAAACAAACTCAACTATTGGCTTTGGCAAATTGCCAGATGCATTTTCCAAATCGCTTGCTCTTTTAACATAGATGGAATAATACAAATAGGTGTCATTTCCCGCTTCATCTTTTGCGTAGTATCTAATAGTGTATGTGCCGGGGTTGTTAATTTTAAGCGTTGCGGTTTGATTAACAGGAACCACATCGTCATCACCGTCAGTAAAGTGTGCATAATTTGGTCCTGAGTTAGGTGTAGTGAACGATCTTTTAAGATCAGCGCCTTCTGCGTTAAAATTGGTTGTATAGTTGTCTTTTGCGTAAATCGCAGGAATGGAAACAGTTTGCTCCACATCATCCCAAATCACAATGGTAGGAATCACGCGAGACAAATCGCCCAGCATTTCATAAACATCATCATTTGCTCCCACTGCAACATGGTCGTCATCGCTGCCAAACTCGCCTACTGCAGTGATTACACCCGCTTCGTTTATGGTGTATGGATTTACAACCAAGAAAGTTGGATCGGTGGAATCTTTAACATCAGTTATAGAAATCGACTGTGTATTAAACACTGTGGTCGCGCTTTTAAACTCAGTATAACCTTCAAACAAAGGGATTCTTGCC
>CAYJCT010000064.1:0-5996 GCA_964368745.1 uncultured Christensenella sp.
AATTATCGCAAATTGCTTACTTTAATTTAAACAACAAAAACATAAATTTTTATAAAAAGTTTTAAAATGAATCAACTGCATAGTAAAGGAGAAAAAATGGTAGTAAAAGATTTGGACATCGATTTAAATGTTTTGGGCTGGGATGTTTCGGGAGGAAAATCCTTTAATGTTTGGGGCAGAGTTCCCTCCTCTAATTTGCCACTTCAGTATTACGAAAATGTGCGAAAGGCGGACACAAAATCGGCTGTCTGGACGGCGTATGATGCAGAACTTCTCAAGGGTGATGACATTCCCGACCGAATTTCTGCCACATACAAGTCATCTTTTGACAAATACTCCCATGTTTGCGAAAATATGTCTATGCGCCTAGCAGTGGCGTTAGGGATTCCCACCTCATACAATTACATCGTAAATTTTGAATCAGAAAAATATGATAAGATACTGAAAAACTACCCCATAAATATCAACGCAAACAAAGTGAAATCTCACGGGCTGGTTTCAGTTGATTTTTTGCAACCCGATGAGCGACTGCATGAATTTTATGACTTGCGTCGTTGCGGACAATCGCTCAGCGTGGAAAATTGGATTAATAAAGTGAGTGGTGTGTGCAAAGACTTGTGTAATGATATGAACAATAAAAACGCCGCTGACATGATAAAAAAAGTAAACTCGCGAATTGCGTCTTCCGTGCTTTTTCGTGAGCTGGTGGGCGACGCCGACTTCACTGACAAAAACTGTGGCATCGTGGTGAACGAAAAAAAGAAGACTGTTAAATATGCGCCAAACTATGACTATGGGGAAAGCTTCAATGCGCTAATACAAAACAAGTTTATAAATGTTCCAAAAAAACTGGAAGATTATTCTGAAGAAGAACGAAAAAGTTTGGAAATAATTTTAAAATATCAGCCCAACTATTTGGAAATAAAAGCCGCTCGCGCCAATGTTGAAATTAGCGAACTTGCAACTCACTATGCATCAGCAGAGAGCCAAAACAACATTAAATGGGTGCTGAATAATTACCCAGATGAGAGTTTCGAATTTTTGCAATCGCTAGAAAACATTCGCCATTCCTCTTTTTTAAATGACCTTACAAGCGACTACACAAAAGATGACGAATTATTAACCCAGAGTGAGGGCAATATGTTTTTGGAATATTTAACAGAACGCGTGAACTTTTTGGACAACACCATTCTTTCGCACTTTAGAGAAAACGATATGGGCCCTTCAATATTATAATGATAGAAGTGCGTTGATATATTTCACATGCGCAAAATATTAAAATGTTGAAAAATTGAAATAGTAAAATAGTGAAAATTTGAAAATTTGAAAATTTGAAAATTTGAAAATTTAGAAAATTTAGAAAATTTAGAAAATTGAAAAAAATTGAAAAATGTGCAGATGAAAACTGCACCTTTTTTAACTCAATATCAAGTTATAAATAAAATATTAACAACAGAAAAATAATGTTATTTTATTGTTTGATAAAAAAATATTTTAAGTTATACTCATATCAATAAATTACACTTGCGAGGAAAATTATGTTGTTTGATAGTTACCATGTTGGCTACATTGCGATTTCACTTATAATCACAATAGCCCTAATTATTTCTTTTTTCTTTGTTAAAAAACAATCTCATAAAGAAATAATTTTAAAAACTTTTGCCCTAGCGACCTTTTTGTTACATATCAGCGTTATGTGGGTAAATTACTTAAAAAATGGCAGTGCGAGCGCGCCAGACTCAGTGCTGTTTCCCATTTATTTTTGCAATTTGTCGATGTATATGCTGATTATTGTTGCTTTTATGAGAAACAAACAGGGAAATGCTTTTAAGTATCTAGCCACCTTCACTGCCTATGCAGGCTTCTTTGGGGCAATGATATCTCTATTTTATCCCGACTATTATCTAACTTCGAATGATATGTTTGCGTGGGGAACTTTTAAAAGTTTGCTTAGCCACAGCACAATGCTTGTGGGATGCATATATCTATTCACTGGCGGGTTTATAAAAGTTCGTGTAAGCAATTTGATTGCGTTTGGCGCGGGGCTGATTGCCAGCGGCTTTGTGGGCATTTTTATGAACTGGCTATTTGTTATATGTGGGCTGCACAACCCCAACTCGATGTATTTGGTGGCACCTGCAATTGATGGAGTTCCACTGTTTATGGGCTGGTGGATTGCGTTTATGTTGCTGGCTCTCACCTTTGCTTTCACTGCAATTTTTGAAATGTTTGCAGTGGAAAAAGAAAAAAGGTGGTATAATACACTGCTTGAAAAATTTAAAGAAAAAAGAGTCAAGGCAAACGCAGAATAATAAATGGGCTATTTGTTTATTAATCCAAAAGGAAGAGCATTTAATTATATAATAAAAAAGTGAGGGGTTTCCCTCACTTTTTTTATTTGAAAATAATTAGCAAACTGCAATTTTTTTATAAACTAAGCAACAAAGAAAATCTGCTCGTCGTCACTTTTGTTTAAGAAACCTATCCGTCACGCTAACTAAATTTTTTTTGCAAATTAGTTGCTTGCAATATATTTTTCGTTTAGTTGGTTGGTGGTGACTCTTGCAATTTCTGCAATATTGTTAAGCGACTTTCCCTCTGCCAAAAGTTTATTCACAAAAATGGGTTTTCCAATAACCACCTTTGATTTCTTTTTGCTGTAATAAAGAGGATAAACGGGCAAGTCTTTTCCTGTTTTTGAGTGATAAATTTTTGCCAGCGTTGCAAAGCCAGAATAATATTTGTTCAACACCTCAAAGTAGCCGTTTGTGCTGTCTTCGGGGAAAATTAAAACATTCTTACCCTCATTCAACACATCAATGCTCATTTGCATTGTGGTCATCAAATTGCCGTCCTGAAAGGTGGGAATAACATTTTTATTTCTGTAGATGTAGCCAGAAATAAGCGCAAACAGTGTGCCAATCAGCCAACTTCTAAACTTGCTGTATTTAAGTTTTTGACCGTAGAAAACATCAATAAGATAGCGGCGGCGTACACTGTATTTTTGGCACATATTATTGATGCCCCAAGGAATGAAAGGATATGGAAAAGCAAGATCGAGTTTTAGAGGACCATTGGCTGCGCTATGGTTGGAAATGAAAATGCAACTTTGTTCGATATTGCCATCGTTTTCGTCCACCACAACAAGTTTTCTTGAAAACATTTTAAGCACGCCTCTAAGCAACAAATATAGCGGTCTTTTTTTGTTATAATTATTTAAACATTTTGCCATAAATTTCTCCTCGAAAAAAAACGATTTCTATTAAACTTTATCACATTTTTTTGCTTTTCGCAATTTATTAGCCTAACTAACTATTTTTTTCATCAATCATTTTTTGAGCAAGTTTTTTGCGACCAAATTTACTGGGTTTACGAATTGAGGAAAAACTTAAATTTAATTGACTAATTTATGTGTTTATGTTTATAATTTAGTATATTATATGTAATTAAACGGGGAAACTAACCATATATGAAAAATCTAGACTGGTTCAAACTTGATAATGCCGCAAAATCCTTTCCGTCAAGAACAAATCAAAAAAATAATAATACATTTTTTTTGGCTTGTGTGTTGAAAGAAGATGTTGTGCCCGAGGCGCTAAACGCTGCAGTTAGGGATGTTTTGGGAAGATTTCCCACCTTTAAAGTGCGCTTAAAGCGCGGTGTTTTTTGGTATTATTTTGAGGAAAACAACAAGCCCTTTTTGGTTAAACCTGAAATGCCCAACCTGCTTAATGCTCTCGACGAAAAGGAAAACAACGATTACCTTTTTGAAGTGCTTTACTACAAACAAAAAATAACTCTTATCATTCATCATGCGTTGACAGACGGTATGGGCGGAATGGAATTTTTAAAGGCTCTGATATATCAATATTTAAAACTGCGCGGATTTAATGTTTCGGGCGAGGGCGACATTATGTCAGTAGAATCCCCTGCCACCGACAAAGAAACGGAGGACACTGCCCCCGACTGTATGGCGTTTTCGTCAAAATCCGTTTATCAAAAAGACCCATTTGCCTACAAAATCACTGGCACCCCGTTTGACTACGACGGCTGTTCCTTTATGGTGGGGAAGTTAAAAGTTGACCAACTAAAAGAAATAACAAAAGCGCACGGCGTTTCCATTACCTGCTACATCTCAGCACTGTTGCTTTACGCCACTGTTCAACTTTATATGAAAAACAAAAAAGTGGAAAATAATTTGGCGGGAGTAATTGTTCCCGTGAATATGCGAAAATTACAAAAAAGTTGCACCATGCGAAATTTTGTGGCTTATATTAGAGTTTATCATGAGTATATAAAAGATGTCACTTTTGAAGAAATTTTACAGTCGTGCAAACAGCAAATGGAAGAGAAGTTGGCTCCTGAAAAACTGATTGATTTGGTGGCGTCCAACGCCCGCATTGAAAAAAACTTTTTCTTGCGCATTGCCCCGTTGTTTATTAAAGACATTGCAATCAATCTGGCATACTCGCGGCTGGGAGACAATTTGCACAGCACCTGCTACAGCAACTTAGGCGTGGTAAACATCCCTGCATCCATAAAAAAACATGTGGTAGATTTTTTGTTTTTGCAATATGTGAACAAAGGTGCAAAATTTAACATCTGCACCGTTTCCTATGACGACCATATAAACATAATTTTTTCGCGCTTGTTTAGAGAAACCGACTTTGAAAAGTTCTTTTTTAGGCACTTTACAAGCCTAGGAATAGATGTGGAAATCACCAGCAATTATTGGGAGAAACGACTATGAAATACTGCAAAGCCTGCAAAGTAAAAGTTAATACTGAAAACGCTGTTTGTCCTCTTTGTTATGTGGAGTTGCAAAACGATGCTAAAAAAGGAGTGTTGGATATTTTTCCAAAGCGCACGGTAAACGAGATTGAAAGCAAAAAAAACACACTGTTGCTTCGTATTTTTGTGATGCTTTCCATTATCACGGTTTCGGTTAGTCTGTTTGTTAATCTTGCGACAGACAGCAATAACTTGTGGTCATTATTAATCATTTTTTCCACCATATATCTTTGGGTTATAATACTGCATACCATTCTCAGCAAACGAAACTTGTTTGAAAAAATCTTTTTGCAATTAATATTAATTTTCACCATTCTCTTCACATCAGAGCGATTGTATGGTCAAGGACTTTGGATGTTCGACTTTGTGATGCCTTCAATTTTTTTGTTGACCATCTTTGTGCTTAATTTCATCTCTTTGTTTTGGGGCAAAAAACACAGGTTTTTGCTGTCGTGTCTAGTTATGTATTTTTTGGTGCTGGCATATTCAATTGTGGTGCTGTCCATATCACTGCTTAACCACTTGTTGCTGACACAACTGCTGTTGATTTATGTTTCCATCAGCATTTTTGGAACATTTTTATTTGCATGGAAAACCATCAAATCTGACATTGTAAAACAAATGCATTTGTAATAAATATTAAAAAATAAATTAAGACAAAATATTACCATTTTGTCTTTTTGTTGCCATAAAAAAACTATCTGACCACTTCTCAAGGCAGCAATCTTTTAACAAGAATACAATTCGATTTTGAAATAAAAAATTCAACTTTTAACTAACTTTACTTTTGGTTTTCGACAAACTTTGGCTTTAAATTTTGCCAACTTATAGTTTTAGTTTTTACTAACTTCAGTTTAGGTTTTTACTAATTGTAGTTTTAGTTTTAATTGGCTTATAATTTTATTTCAACTAACTTCAGTTTGGTTTTTGATTAACTTCAGTTTTGATTCTGACTAATCTATAGTTTTGTTTTTGCTAAAAGGGTTTTACAATTTGTTTTGCTTTTAGCGTTAATTATTATATACTAATATATATATTATAACTTTTATCATTAAAATATTAAGTTGTTTTATATCTGCCATTTTTTTATTACTGATTTTATATTACCATTTTAACAATACTAATTTTATATTTCTAATTCTATATTACTAATTTTGATTTAATTAATTTAACACTATTCAACTTTCTATTTGGCAATCTAAATT
>CAYJCT010000065.1:0-5966 GCA_964368745.1 uncultured Christensenella sp.
TTGCTGACCTCTTTGCGATTTGTGTTTGTTTTATTTAATAGTTCAGAAATTTTAGGAATAATTATCTCTTCATCATCATCGCCCACAACTTCAATTTTAATTTTCTTAATGTTTTCTTTACTCAGTTTTTGCACCACTTCATCATTGGTTATCGTCACATTTTTTTTATCAACATCTACCTGCGCTGTTTTGCCTTCCTTTGTTTTGACCAACTTTTTTAATTCGTCAATGCTCGACGCAATTTGTTGCAGTTTTTTGCCCGATGAAGATTTTTCTTTTGCCTCTTTCTCCATAATACTCCTAAAATTATCTCCTGAAACTTTATTTTTTTGCTTTTTGACTCAATTTTTTTGTCTAATTTTTTAGTTAATTTTCAACTTACATTTTTTAGTCTAATTTTATATTTAATTTTCAACTCACATTTTTTAGTTTGGTTCTATATTTGCTCAACGACTCAATTTTTCACTCTTTTTTTATATTCAATTTTTGACTCACAATTTTTTTAATCTGGTTTAATATTTAATTTTCAACTAATAATTGTTTTAATCTAATTTTATATTTGATGTGTTCTTAATAAACATTGCAGTTAGTGGCGGCAGCGTTAGTGAAATGCTATACTTTTTGCCGTGACTATAAATTTCTTTTGCTAACACATTCTTATTCAGCACATTATTTCCGCCAAACTTTTCGTTGTCAGTGGACAACACTTCTTCGTAAACGCCGGGGTTGTTCACGCCAATGCGATAATCTTCTCTTGCAATGGTAGAAAAATTTGCCACAAATATAATTTCATTCCCCGATTTATCATAGCGTGCAAACGACACCACATTTTGCACATTATCGTCTGCCACCAGCCAAGTGTAGCCCGACCAATCAAAATCAACTTCGTATAAGGGCTTGTTTGCAAGATAAAGTAAGTTTATCTCTTTTACAAAATTGTGCATGTTTTGATGCAAGGGATAATCTAACAGCAAAAAGTCCAATCCTTTGGTATGATCCCATTCAATAAATTGTGCAAACTCCGTGCCCATGAAGGTGAGTTTTTTGCCGGGATGCGCCATCATATATGCAAGATACGCGCGCATACTGCTAAACTTGTCTTCATATTCTCCAAACATTTTGTTTAACAGTGATTTTTTTCCGTGCACCACTTCATCGTGCGAAATGGGCAAAATAAAATTTTCTGAAAAAGCGTAAAACAACGAAAAAGTAAGTTTATCGTGTACGCCTTTTCTAAAAAATGGGTCACTTTGCATATATTCCAAACTGTCGTTCATCCAGCCAATGTTCCACTTGAAATTAAACCCCAGCCCGCCAATGTCCACGGGTTTGCTCACCAGCGGCCATGAGGTGGACTCTTCCGCAATCATCATAACATCGTTGCAATCTTTAAACACTGCTGCGTTTAACTTTTGTAAAAAGGCAATCGCTTCAATGTTTTTATTGTCGCCAAACTCGTTGGGAATCCACTCATCTGGCTTGCGGTCATAATCAAGATAAAGCATGGAAGCCACTGCGTCCACACGCAATCCGTCCACATGATATTCTTTTAATAGCATCATGGCAGAAGATATCAAAAAACTCTGCACTTCTTCTCTGCCATAGTCAAAAATACGCGTGCCCCAAGTTTTGTGTTCTTTTCTGTCCCAACCTTGATTTTCATAAAGATGCGACCCGTCAAAATCAATAAGTCCTTCCTCGTCTTTAGGAAAATGTGCGGGCACCCAGTCCACAATAACGCCAAGGCCAGCCTTATGACACTCGTCCACAAAATACATAAAATCTTTAGGCGTGCCAAACCTGCTGGTCACCGAAAAATACCCCGTCACCTGATAGCCCCACGAACCATCGAAAGGATATTCGTTGATGGGCATCACTTCAATGTGAGTGTAGTTCATGCTGACAACATACGGAATAAGTTCGTCGGCAATCATTTTATAAGTGTAATAACTTCCGTCTTCCTGTCGTTTCCATGAAGCAAAATTCACCTCATAAATGTTCACGGGCGAGGAGTAGATATTTTTGTTTTTGCGATATTTTAAATAGTTTTCATCCGACCACGGATAACCTTTGTAGTCGTAAACAATGGAAGCAGTTCTGCCACTGGTTTCGTTCATAAAAGCGTAAGGATCAGATTTTAAAAAACTTTTGTTTTTGCTTGTGATATGTAATTTGTATTTATCAAAAATTTTAGCATTGGGTACAAAAACTTCCCAAATTCCGCTTTTGGTGATTTTTGTCATGGCGCTCGCGCTGGGTTGCCAATCGTTAAAATCGCCCACCACGCTCACTGCTTTTGCATTTGGCGCCCATGTTCTAAAAATCGCTCCGCCATCTTCCTGCAAATGACAGCCCAAAAACTCGTAACACTGATAGTAAGTGCCCTGATGAAACAAATACGCATAATCATCTAAAATATTTTTTTCTTTTTCCATTCTACCTCGTGCCTTTTCACAATTTTTTGCACAACAATTTAGTTTTAATCACTATAACATTTTTCAAATTCCAAAAATTAATTACACATCTATTATTTTTTTTGCTAACCTTATATTTTGCTTTTACTTTCCGTCAACTAAAAGCAAACTTCTATTCTTACTTTTGCACGCTGCTTAACTTATAATTTTTTTCACGCCGCCAATTTGTATTTTTACTCTTGCACTGCACCAATTTGTATTTTTATTTTTAATGCCACGAAATTTTCCAATTCTCTTTTTTTAGATATTTTAGTTTTTGTCTGATAGTTTATTTTTTTTAGTGTTTCGGTTTTAGTTTTGCTATAAAACCACAATCCAAATGTCAATCAATAAAAACTTAGTTATTTACTCTGCCATAAATTTCGTTTAGCCTTTTTAATCTGCTCGAAACAGCGTCATTAATTTCATGGTGCGCTGCCTGATACTTCCAATTTCCAAATGCCACTCCCGGAACATTCATGCGCTTGTCACTGCCCTGATAGTGCAGATCCTGCATGCACACAATCGTTTTATCTGCCGTGCTTGAAAACAACTTAACAATCAACGCGTCCAGAATTTGCTCGTGGCTGGCGTGATGATCTAACCATAAATATTCTTTTATTTTTGTGATCACTTCATTGTCCGCCGATTGCAAAAATCCCATGGTTGTGTTGTTGTCGTGATTGCCCAAATATGCATAGCAATTTTTTTCAAAGTTGTGTGGCAAATAAAAATTTTTGGAGTCTCCACAAAACGCAAATTGCATGATTTTTATGCCCGCAAACTTGTATTTGTCTTTGAGTGCAAAAACTTCTTTATCTAGTATTCCCAAATCTTCCACAAACAATTTTATTTTGCTTTCATCTTTTAGTTTGTTAAAAAACTTTTGACCGGGACCCTTTTTCCACACTCCCGTTTTAGCGCTTTTGGATTTTGAGTCAATCTCCCAATAGGCAGAAAAGCCTCTGAAATGGTCGAGCCTAAGAATGTCAAAATAATTTTTCATATGATTAATTCGCGAAATAAACCACGCAAATCCGTCCTTTTCCATTTCTTTAAAATTGTAAACAGGGTTGCCCCAAAGTTGTCCCTCATCGGTAAAACTATCGGGTGGCACTCCGCCAACACACGACGGCACGCAAGCATCGTCCACAAAAAAAAGATGTCTATTTGCCCAAACATCGCAACTGTCTAAATTCACATAAAAAGGAATATCTCCCACAATTTCTATGCCATTTTCAGTTGAAAAATTTTTAATTCTACTCCACTGCATATCAAACACAAACTGCAAAAAAATATGATAATCCACCCAAACTTTGTACTCATCATAAAAATTTTTCAGTGCTTTTGCATCGCGCGTTTTTAACCGCATTTCAAACTGTTGCAAAGTGACGCCGCCATACACCTGTTTTATTGCCATAAACAAAGCATAGTCATCCAGCCAGTATTTGTTTTTTGCATAGAATTTTGATGTGTCAAAAGTGTGCGCCTTTTCTTTAAAAATTCTAAACAACAACTTGTCATAAATATTTTGTAAGTCATCTACATCATCGCCCGCATTTTCAAACGCAGCCATAACCACGCTCTCGTCCAAAAACTCCTGCAAATCAATAAAATAATGATTGCCTGCAAAGGTGGAAAAAGAACTGTAGGGCGACTGTCCATAGTTTACTGGGCCAAAAGGCAACACCTGCCAAATTGAGCAGCCCGAACGCTTTAAAAACCTGATGAAATCGTAACTTTGGGCAGAAAAACATCCCCTGCCATAACGACTAGGAAGAGAAGTTATATGCAATAAAACACCACTTTTTCTACACATAATTCGCTCACAATCATCAATTTTTTAAAGCAATTTAGGAGCAACAAAAATCATTCATACTCTAAATTATATGAGTATATCACACAACAAACTAAAACAAAAAGTAAAAAACCTCTCCATTTGTAAAAAAGCACAATTTGAAATATTATGTCGAGAAATATTGTTGAAATTTATTAAGTAACTTTGCAATCTTTGCTCAACATATTACAAAAAAATTATAGTTTTTCGCTGTTGTTGTTATAGTTTAGCGGCAGAAGTGCGGGCAACACAAAATGCCCGTTTTCTCTTATTAACACATCATCAAAAAACACCTTTCCACCGCCATATTTTTGCGTTTGGATTTGCACAAAATCCCAATGCAAACTAGAGCGATTTCCGTTGTCAGCGTCTTCATAGGCGTCGCCCGGGGTCAGATGAATGCTGCCATAAATCTTTTCGTCGAACAAAATATTGTTGATGGGTTCTGTTATGTATGGATTAAGCCCAAACGAAAATTCTCCCACATATCTCGCGCCCTCGTCCACATCCAAAATCTCGTTTAGTTTTTCGCTGTTGTTGCAGGTGGACTCCACAATTTTTCCCTTTTCAAAACGAAGAACTACATCAGAAAAAGTCACGCCCATTTGCGTGGATGCAATGTTAAACGCGATTGTGCCGTTCACTGAATCGCGCACTGGCGCTGTGTAAACCTCACCGTCGGGCACATTCACTTTGCCGTCGCAAACAACCGCGCCCACATTTTTTATGCTAAAGGTTAGATCAGTGTGGGGAGCCACAATTCTCACGCGATTAGTTGTTTTCATCAAATCAGCCAACGGCTGCATTGCCGCCCTAAAAGTTTCGTAGTTGATAGACGCACTTTTTAAATATAAATCTTGCAAGTTCTCTTTGGTTTTTCCGCAATTATTCGCCATCTTCTCACTCGGAAATTTCGTTATGCACCATTTTTTCTTCAACCTAATTTTGTCGTGCACTTCCGAAAAATAAAGGTTGTAAAGTTGTTGTTGAGCGCTGTTTAGTTCTTTTGTATTGTCGTCGCTAATGATTAGCACACCATCGCACTTTTTCATTATGGGCGTTTCGTAATCAATTAGTTTTATCACATCATTAAGAGTAGCCCTAGCCCAAAAACTGTCGTATTCCTCCATTGTCATACTCTCTAAAATAACTTCAATACCCACACTTTCTGCGTAATTTTTTGCAACGCTCGCTAAAGTTAATGCATCACACCCTCTCACATTTATGTATAGAACATCGCTTGGGCGCAAATCCAAACTATAGTCCACAAAATTTTTTGCTAACTGTGAAAATGAAAAATTTAAAACCAATTTGTCCCTCGCTTAATAATTTTAATGAAATATCTATATGCACATATATGCGCCAAAATATAAAAAAATAAAATTAAAATGTTTTCAATTAATTCCACTTGCCCGATTTTTTTAAACGATATTTTTGACTGATATTTTTGACCAATGTTTTTGACCGATGTTTTATATTTTGCATTTCTTTATTAGTTAAAAAAAATCGCAATTAAAAAAATCATTGATGACCAAAATGATAATGATGTGGAAAAATTTACCTACCAACTTCTTAAGATCTATTTTTTAAAAAACTTTTTGAAATTTTGCAATTTCATTTCCATGAGGAATAAGAGAAATCAAACTCATAAATCAACTATAGTCAATTTAGTAAAA
>CAYJCT010000066.1:0-5919 GCA_964368745.1 uncultured Christensenella sp.
GTATATAAGTATAAATTATTTTTGTATTACAACAAAATGCAAATTACTCCACCTTTGCCTTCGTTTACAATGCGCCCCATTGTTCTTCTAATCTTTTTTATGGTGTCTTGTGGAACGGATGATATTTTGTTGTTTAAGCCCTCATTCACAAGTGTGTTCAAACTTGTTCCAAACATCTTTGTGTCCCAAATGCTTTGCGGATTGTTTTCAAATTCACTCAGAAGATATCTCGATAGATCTTCCGACTGCTGTTCATTACCCACCAACGAGTTTACTTCTGTTTCTAAATCCACCTGCATCAAATATAAACTCGGAGCACTTGCCTTAAGTTTAACTCCAAACTTTCCGCTTTGCTTAATTATTTTTGGCTCTTCCAGCGTCAACTCATCCAGCGTTGGCGGCACCACTCCAAACCCTGATTCTTTCACTTGCGCCAGTGCATTTTTTAATTTATCATAGTGCATTTTTGCAACATTTAGTTGTTTGATATACGACACCAATTGGTAATCGTTTGCAATCTCGCAACCACTTTGCTCACTCAGCACCCTATAGAACAATTGAGGTTTTGGTATTACCTCCAAAATAATATTGCCGTTTCCCAAGTCCACCACTTTTGAACTAATGGGTTCAAAATCTTCGCTGTTTTCAAACAAAGTAAAGTTATCAGGAATATCGCTTATTTTTTTCACATCTTTCAAAAAATCATTCACTACGCTCACAATTTCTTTTATTACTGCGCTAGCATAAGGCAAAACTTGCAGCCAATTAGGCAATTTCACGCAGACGCGAGTGATAGGAAATTCTGATAACATTGATGCAAACAATTCGTTTATCTGCTCCATTGTCATTTTGTTCACATCCATTGCCAAAACATTGGTTTCATATTTTTCCTGCAATGCTTTTCTTAACGACATCGTATCAGGGCTCGCTGGATGAGTGCTGTTTAGCAAAATAACAAACGGCTTACCACATTTTTTTAATTCTGCAACCACCTTTTCTTCTGCGGCTACATAGTTTGCGCGCGCAATATCAGTGATGCTACCATCGGTTGTAATCATCACACCAATTGTAGAATGATTGCTGATAACTTTGTTTGTCCCCATCTCCGCCGCCTTTTCAAACGGCATTTCATTTTCGCTCCACGGCGTCTTAACCAATCTAGGTTTGTTGTTTTCCAAATGGCCAATGGCTCCGTCCACCAAATAACCCACGCAATCAATCAACCTCATGTTTAAAACCAAATCGTTTTCCAATTTAATTTTAACACTTTCATTTGGCAAAAATTTTGGTTGCGTAGTCATGATAGACTTTCCGTCCCCACTTTGAGGCATTTCATCCAATGTTCTTTCCTTGTCAAAACTATCCAATATATTTGGCAAAACCAAAGAATGCAACATTTTTGTAATAAAGGTAGACTTTCCTGTTCTAACAGGACCGACTACTCCAACATAGATATCGCCATTCGTGCGAGTCGCAATATCTTTATAAATATCGAAGTTACTCATATAACCCTCCATAAGTATTAATATAAAATTTTATGTTTGAAATATTTAATTTATGAGTAAAATGCAACAATATAATTGTGATAGCGAAAATTTCTTTAAAATCACTGTTGAATAATTGATTAAAAATTTACCAAATCTTAAAAACAACACAAATTACTTGCTCAGCCAAAATAACAATAATGCAAAAAAACCACCTTAATTTAAGCATGAAAAATAATTTATAAACAAATTTGATATTTAAAGTGAACAATTATATACTTAAAAAAAACCAAATATAAAATAAAAATATAAAAGTATAATAAAAAATATATATAACAAAATAAAAAACAAAAATATAAAATATAAAAATATAAAAATATAAAAACACATCTAAAAAAATAAAAAAACAAGTGCGTAACCACACTTGAATTTTTATTGTCTTATATATCACTAATTAAAATTATCGTTTTAAAAACCTTATTGAGTGTTCTGCTCGTCTTTATTTGACACATCGCTATTAGCAACACTTTCAACGGAGAGATTTATTGAACTGGCATCATTTTGAATTTTACTCTTTTTTTTCGATTCGCCTTTCTCATATTCCAGTTCAGCTTTTACAGAATTTATTGACTTATAAAACTGTACAATTTCTTTTTCAATGCGCTTAATTTTGGCAACTTTTCTATCATATTTCCTTTGAATACGAGCAAGTTTTCTCTCCACTTGGTCCACTTTATTTTGCTTCTTTCGTTCAATTCGTGCTGTCTTTCGCTCAATACTCAGTTCCTTGTATTCTTTCTTTTTATTATACTTATTTTCAATCTTACCCGCTTTTGTTTCCATCTTAACAATTTTTTGTTCTCTTAAGTTTTTAATGGTCTCAATGTCTTTCTTAACACCTTCTTTAAAACTGGTAAGTCGCTCCGTATTGCTTAAAATTCTTTTAATATTTTGCCTGTGCGCGTAGGTGTCAATAAACACAATAAACAAAAGTATCAGCCAAATCCACCAGTCGTACCGTTGATTTACAATGGAATAAATGGTTTCAAAAATTGAAAACACATACACAAACAACAGCGTTGCCAAACTTCCGATTTTTACAAAATAAAAGAAAATAAAAAATAAAATAAAGATGACAACAAACGCCAAAGGATTCACAACTGCAAAAAGTCCCATCGTACAAGCAATGCCTTTTCCGCCTTTAAACCCATAAAACACAGGATAAATATGCCCTAAAATTGCTGCCGTTCCGCCTAAATACAAACCTGTTATCGCATACAGTCCAGCAGCGTCGCCACCTAGTAAATAATATCCCACAATGGCGGGAATTGCGGCTTTCAACGCATCAAACAAAAGCGTCATAAATGCATACATTGCACCATAGGTTCTAAGCATATTCATGCTGCCTGGGTTTCCGCTTCCCATGGCAAGAATACTTTGTTTTTTAACTTTTGCAAGAATCCTTGCAAAACTCAAACATCCTAAAAGATATCCAAAAATCACAATCGCAACATATTTTATAGCCATAATCATATAAATTAATCCCCCTTGTCGGACTTGTTTCTCAAAATTATTTTTATAGGCGTGCCAGAAAAATCTACAGCGGCCCGAATTGAATTTTCCAAATATCTAATATATGAAAAATGAATTATGTCCTTATTATTCACAAAAATCACAAAAGTCGGCGGAGAAATTGCAACTTGCGTGATGTAATAAATTTTGCTGCGTCTGCCCGAGTGCGTGGGCGGTTCGTTGGTCAACACCGCATTTTGCAAAATTTCGTTTAAATCACTGGTTCCAATTCTAAAACGCGAATGTTTGAGAACTTCTTCCACACTCTCCATAATCTGACCCATTCTTTGCCCCGTCAACGCCGACACAAAAACTGGTTTGAAATATGCCATAAATTTTAACTCTTCTTGCAAGATGTCTAAAAACTTGTTCATAGTTTTATTATCTTTTTCAATCAAATCCCACTTGTTCATAACCACAACACTGGGCTTTCCCTGCTCGTGAATAAATCCTGCAAGCCTCACATCCTGCTCGCTTATTCCCTCATTTGCATCAATCACCAAAATAGAAACATCTGCTCTTCTAATCGCCTCAAACGCCCAAAAAACACTTATCAACTCCACACTGTCTTTATCAATGGAGCGTTTTCTTCTGATTCCTGCGGTATCAATCAAGGTGTAATCTTTTCCGTTATATCTAAAAGGCGTGTCAATGGCATCTCTAGTTGTGCCAGCAACATCGCTAACCATCACCCTATTTTCTCCCAAAAGAGTGTTGACAACCGAACTTTTACCAGCGTTTGGCTTGCCCACAATCGCCACAGACAACACTTCTTTTTCATTTTCTTCATCAATTGTCGCACCAAAATGAGAAACCACAGCGTCGAGCAAATCACCAATTCCCTTGCTTTGTTCTGCGCTAACGCCAATGGGTTGACCGATTCCAAGTTCATAAAAATCATATGTTTTTTCCACATCATAATTATCTAATTTATTAACCGCCAACACGATAGGCACACTGTAGCCTCGTAAAAAATCCACCGCCTCCTTGTCAGCATGCACCAACCCTTCTTTGGCGTCTACCACCAAAACAATAACGGTTGCAAATTCAATTGCAATTTGCGCCTGACGCGTGATGTTTTGTTGAAAATCACTTTTCTCATGCAAATCCAAACCACCAGTGTCCACCACAGAAAAAGCATGCCCCGCCCACTTTGACTCGCCATAAATTCTGTCGCGAGTAACTCCCGGTTCATCTTTCACAATACTTATTTTTTTACCGCAAATGTTATTAAAAAGCGTGCTTTTGCCAACATTCGGTCGACCTATTATTGCAACAAGTGGTTTTGTCATAGCATTCCTTAATTAATTATATACAATTATCTACCACTTATTATATATTTCAACGAAAGTTTTAGCAAGTAAAGCAAAGGCTTTTGCTTCTTTTTTAAAAAAATCTCCACTAATCTTTAGAAAATCTCTCACGCATTGCCCACACCACAAACGCCAATATCACCACACCAACAACAATTCCAAAAACAACAATCGCAAACGAATTTTGACTATCCATGTCATTTAGCGCTTCATTTATGGTCTTTTCCACACCGCTATCGCTTCCATTAATAGTGAGCGAACCTGTTTCGGCGTTCACGGTTGTGCCATAAAGCGCAGTGGTAACCACCTCAGTGAGCGGGCCCACGCTTTTATAAACCAAATCTTTTTCCACAAGATAAGTTCCCATCTCAAACAACAACGCCTTGTTATACAAATGTTGGTTATAGTGACCAGTTGCATAAAAAATGTCTTTTATTAACCACGGATACAACTCTTGCGCAACTGTAAGCAAATATATAGCAAAAGTTTCATTCACCGCCATATTTGCGTTGGCTTTTCCCACAACAATGCGAACCATGCAATGCTCCCTGTCGTTCACAGTTGTCACATAACTTTTCCTGCTGGTGCCATCCCTGTGGATGTCAAAAATCGCATCGGGTTTAAAATCTTGCAACAACTTGCTAGCGGTCGTCCTGCTTCTGGAGTAGGCCGCAGCATCGTGCGGAATATGCAGCGTTTCATCCAAACTCACCTCCACGCCTAACAACTGCAAATGATACTTAATGTTTTTTGCAACATCGTGAATCCCTCCTTCGCCATAAATGCTGTCAACGCCGTCGGTGGGCACATAACTCTCCGCATTATGCGTCATATATAGCGCAATTTTTTTAACCTTATCACTAATAGGCGCAGGCAAAAGCGAAAAATCAATGGCAGGCTTTTCCACCAAGCCCACAAACTTAGCCACCCCAATCATATAATTTTCATCCACCGACACCACAATATATTTTTCAAAATTACGCGTCATATATTCATCACCCACAACCACGCCCACACGCTCAAATAAATAATGCCCGTCGTCGCTGTATACCACAATATTTTCCACATCAGCACTTTCCGCAAAAAGCACACGACCATCAAAAGTTTGCTCACTGAAAATTTGCTTACTGAAAATTTGATGCAATCGCGCACTAATTTGTCCAGCCAGAAAAGTTACGCCATGAATTTGCGAAAACACCAGTCCGCAACAAAATAATATCAGCAACAAATATCGCATCTTTCGTGTATAAAATAACCCTACATTTCTGCCTTTGCACCTTTTTTGCATAGCACTTCTCCTCCCATCGTATTTATAAAAATATTTTTTAAAAAGTGTGATAATTGAAACAAACAACTAAATTTTTAATCTAATTTTACAATTTGTTTTTTTGTTACATGCTATAATATTTTTGTCTTTAGCGTTATGTTTGTTATTTTCAACCTATTTTTTCCACTTGTGATTGAACTTTTTTCGATTATTTTTCATTTCTTTTGAAAGTTGTTTTTGTAACGGTTGTCTTATAATTTTACAATTATGTTCTCTTTAGAAA
>CAYJCT010000067.1:0-5905 GCA_964368745.1 uncultured Christensenella sp.
TTATAAAAGTGGGGTAAATACAATAATAAAATTGAGCGTTTTGTATTAAAAAGCATAGATTTGTCTTAAAAACCAAACATTTCACATATAATTTACAAAAAAGTTTTAAGGATTGTTATGTTAGAAGTTATTTTATTTTGTTCTATTGGCGGCGTTTTAGGCACGGGGCTGGGTGGGCTGATAGGCAGTTTTATAGGCAAAGGAAAGAGGGAAACCATATTCAAAATACTGTCGCTCGCGGGAGGTGTTATGATTTCCATTGTGTGTTTTGAACTGCTGCCCAGCAGTGTGAGTTCGTCTAATTTGTTTAATGCAGTAACGGGCGTGTTTTGGGGAGTGGTCATCACATATTTTATTAATCTGTTTATTGTTAGTATGCTGAAAAAGAATAAACTTGACAAAATTGGTGTGTTGGGTACTAAAAATTTAGAAAAATATGATGCAAACAAAGCAGGCTATGCAGAGGTTTGTGTTGTCAAGGGCGCGCAAGTTGTTGACAAAAAATTAGGTGGTGTAGCATTTGGCAAAGGGTTCGCAGATAATAAAACAGAGAAAAAGGCATATGCAGAAAACAATTTGTCTATGTTCAAAACAGGGCTTATCATAATGCTGGCGCTATCACTACACAACATTCCAGAGGGGCTTGCAATTGGAACTGCAACATCGCTGGAGTTGGGGTCGGGGCTAACACTTGCAATAATAATTGCGATGCATGATTTGCCAGAGGGAATTGCAGTGTCGCTGCCATTGGTGGCAAGCGGAATGCACAAGTTTAAGGCGTTTTTATATGCGCTTGTGTCGGGACTTTTCACCGTGGTGGGTGGAATAATCGGGCACCTGCTTGGCAACATAAGCGACTTTGCATCTTCGTTTTGCTTGGCATTGGCAAGTGGTGCGATGTTATTTGTGGTGTGTTGTGAAATTCTGCCTCAAATTAGTGTTTCAAAAAACAAAGAAAAAATATTTATCTACACACTGATTGGTATTGTGGCAGGTTTTGTGATAGTGAGCGCTCTTTAGAATTGCGAAATTGTAAAATTAAGAGCAATTTTGTAATTATAGAAATAGTGAAAAATTATTAAAGTG
Organism: uncultured Christensenella sp.; assembly: GCA_964368745.1. GTDB lineage: Bacteria > Bacillota > Clostridia > Christensenellales > UBA1242 > UBA11490. The sequence goes on from CAYJCT010000067.1 coordinate 1,087, forward strand.
CTATAAAAGTATGAGCGCATTTTAAAACTATGCGATTGCAAAATGTGAGTGCAGTATAAAAATATGAGAACTAAATAAAATTGCTGACATATTTAACTGTGGAGTTGAAAAAACACATGCTGGTTTTTAAAAACTGTTGCATGTGTTTTTTAAAATTAAATTAACAAAATGAAATAGTGAAATAAAATTTGTAAACAATTCTTGATGAGCAAAGAAAATTTATTTAATAATATAAGATTTTTCTTATTCAAATCTGTTTGCAATAAATAAAAGAAATAGAAATATTACCTTTTGTTCACATGCAACAGTGAATGAATAAGTTCGTGGTCATTTTTCAGCAAGTTGTTGTAAACATCCAACACATGTTGATTTTGGTGGCTGGAGCGCAAGTCGCTTTTCTTATCTTTGTTGTAGATAACACTTGTTCTTTTTTCTATTACTTCTTTTAAATCGATTTCGTCGTAATCCACAAATGGTTGACCGCCTCCATTGATGCACCCTCCCGGGCAGGCCATCACTTCCACAAAGTCCACATTTGTTTTTCCGCTTTTTATGTCTTCAATCAGTTCCCGAGCATTTGCGATACCACTTATTATTGCAAGGTTTAGTTGACCCGATGGTGTTTTTAGCTGCACTTCTTTTCTGCCGGGAGAATATCTCACGGTTTCAAAATCAATTTTTTCGTCGCTTCCAATCAACGATGAAACGGTTCTAAGCGCCGCTTCCATAACGCCTCCCGACACTCCAAAAATCAAGCCAGCAGTGCTGTAGATTCCAAAAGGCTGGTCAAATTCTTCGTCGGGAAGTTTATCGAAATTGATGTTTTTGTGTTTAATCAACTGCGCCAATTCTCGAGTTGTGATAACTTCGTTTACTTCACCATGTCGTGTGATTTCTTTTTTCTTTGCGGTGCAAGGCATAACGGCAATTATTTTTAAAGGCTTGTCGCTAATTTGTTTGTGATGATATCTCACAAGCGAGCCTAGCATTTCGTTGGGAGATTTGCAAGTGCTTAAATTATCCAGCAGACCGGGCTCCACCAACTCCACATAGTTGTACCATCCCGGACAGCAACTTGTGAACATTGGCATTGGGCCTGTTTTATTTTTTATGCGGTCAACCAGTTCTTTTGATTCTTCCACAATGGTGAAATCGGCGGCGATATTAACATCATAGATGTGGTCAAACCCCAGCCGTCTAAGAGCGGCGGCAAGTTTTCCTTCGCTGAAAGTTCCGATGTCGTAACCAAACTCTTCTGCAATTGCCACTCTCACAGCAGGCGCAACTTGCACCACTGTTTCATACTCAGGATTGTTAAGATATTCAATTGTGTTTTTAAGCGAAAATTGTTCCATAAGTGCGCCCGTTGGGCAAACCAAAACACACTGCCCACAACCTATGCAAGTGCTGTTTTCAAAGCCTTCGTCATACGCACATCCCACCTTTGACTCAAATCCGCGACCTATCTTGTTTATGGCAAAACTTGCCATTCTTTTGGCACAAACTGACACGCATTTGCCACAAAGTATACATTTGCTGTCATCACGCGTGATGCATTTACTTGACAAATCCAGCCGTTCACCTGAGATGGCGCCAGCATATTTATGCTCGTCGCAACCAAATTTTTTGCTCATTGCCTGCAGTTTGCACTTTAGGTTTTTCGAGCAACTCAAGCAGTCTTTATTATGGTTGCTAAGTAGCAATTCCACCGTGGTTTTTCGAGATGACAATACTCGGTCGGAGCCTGTTTTCACTACCATATTTTCGAACACTTTTGTTTTGCACGCGGGCACCAAATTGCGAATGCCCTCCACTTCCACCACACAAACTCTGCAGCCGGCAGGCTCGTTTAGGTTTTTCAAAAAACAAAGAGTGGGAATGTCGATTCCGTTTTCCTTTGCCACTTCCAAAATTGTCTGATCACTTTTGCAGGAAACTGAAAGAGTGTCGATTGTTATTTTAATTTCTTTTGCGTTGTTTTCATTCATATTTTTTCACCTTTAATTATCCACTAATTATTCCACAATTATTGCGTTGAATCGGCAAGCCTCTTTGCACGCTCCGCATTTTATGCACCTGCTTTGATCAATCACATAGCGCTGACGAACTTCTCCCGATATGCATTTGGTAGGGCAAACTCTTGCACAAGCCGAACAGCCCACACATTTTTCGGTTATGAAATATCGCGCCAGTGCTTTGCAAACTTTTGCCGAACAAGTTTTTTCTTCCACATGTTGACGGTATTCTTCATAGAAATATTTTAGTGTGCTAAGCACAGGGTTGGGGCTGGTTTGACCCAGTCCGCAAAGCGAATTTTCTTTGATGTAGTGCGATAGCGTTTCCAATTCTTTTAGGTCGTCCATCGTGCCTTTGCCGTCTGTTATTTTTGTTAGGATTTCCAGCAGGCGTTTGTTTCCAATTCTGCATGGCACACATTTTCCACAACTCTCTTCGCAAATAAATTCCAAAAAGAATTTAGATAGGTTTACCATGCACGAGTCTTCGTCTAGCACAATCATACCGCCGCTTCCCATCATGCTACCTAGGTCTGACAGGGTTTTGTAGTCAATAGGAGTGTCGATAAATTCTTCTGGAATACATCCGCCACTCGGGCCTCCCATTTGCACTGCTTTGAATTTTCTGCCATTTGGGATGCCGCCGCCAATGTCGTAGACAATCTCTTTTATGGTGGTGCCCATAGGTAGTTCAATTATGCCGGGGTGGTTGATTTTTCCACTCAGCGCAAAAACTTTTGTGCCTTTGGTCTCAGCGGTGCCAATTTGTTTAAACCAGTCAGCGCCGTTGTTTATTATTTGGCTAACATTTGCAAGTGTTTCCACATTATTGATAACAGTGGGTTTGCCGTATAGTCCGCTCTCTGCAGGATAGGGTGGTTTTATGTTGGGTTCGCCGCGTCTGCCCTCAATGGAATTTAGCAGCGCGGTTTCCTCTCCACACACAAACGCACCTGCTCCGTATTTGATGCTTAAATCAAAATTGAAATCGGTGCCAAAAATGTTTTTGCCCAGCAAGTTGTGGCTGTAGGCCTGCTTTATTGCGTTTTCCAAAATTTCTCCGGCAAGTGGATATTCTGCTCTTAGATAAACAAATCCTTCGTTTGCGCCAATTGCGTAACCGCAAATTGCCATGGCTTCTATCACGGTGTGCGGATTGCTTTCAATTATGATGCGGTCCATAAACGCTCCGGGATCGCCCTCGTCCGCGTTGCACACCACATATTTTTTGTCGCTTGTATATTTATGAGCGAACTCCCATTTCAAACCGGTTAAAAAGCCTGCACCGCCGCGACCTTTAAGCCCCGAATCCTTAACAACGCCAATCGTTTCAATGGGTGATTTTTCAGTTAAGCAGGTATGCAGTGCGCGGTAGCCGTCCACCGCAATATAGTCTTCAATTTTTCTAGGGTTGATTTCGCCCTTGTGGTTGCGGGCAATGAATTTTTGTTTTTGGTAGAAAGGAATGGACGAGATGGTGGGTGTTATTTCACCGTTGTCGTCTCTTAGCAAAAACTCTTCCACAGGAATGTCGTCTCTTAGATGTTGTTCCACAATTTTTTTAGATTTTTCTTCGTCTAGCAGTGTGTAGAAATAGCCTTCAGGGTACACAATTGCAATGGGACCTTTCACGCAAAAACCCAAACATCCCGTTTGGCTCACGCGCACTTTGTCTTCAATCCCCACTTCTTTTGCGTGGTTTTCAAAAACCTCTCGAATGTGTTTTGAGTTCACGCTCAAACAACTTGTGTTGGAGCAAACCATCACTTCATATCGATAGGGAAGATCGGTTATGTCGCCAATGTTTTCGCGAAACATTATCTCTTTTATGTGGTTTTGTTTTATTTCATTTAATTTTTCAATCGTTATAGTTTCTTTGTGCATATCAGTTATATTCCTTTAAAATTTGTTCAACATCAGATTTTGTTAATTTGCCATAAACTTTATCGTTAATAGTGATAACGGGCGCGATCCCGCAGCATCCCACACAGCGACAAGTGGTTATCAGCCATTTGTTGTCGGCGCTCAATTCGCCCACTTTAATCTTTAGCAGTTCAGAAAACCTATCTAAAATTTTGTCGGCCTCGGCAACATAGCAAGCAGTTCCCATGCACACATTAATGTTAAATTCCGCTTTTGGAACAAGCGAAAACTGCGTGTAGAAAGTGATGATGCCATAAATTTCGCCCTCGCTGGTTTTAAGTGCGTCTGCAATTTCTTTTATTGTTTGTTTGGGAATAAAACCGTAAATACCTTGTGTTGTTTGCAGCACTTTCATTATCTCGCTGCTGTTGTCGCGGTTTTCATCCAGTAATTTAAAAAATGATTGTTTTTGTTCTTCAGTTCCAAAATTTTTTTCACAACATGTCATAGGGAATCCTCTTATTTTTATATTAGTCATATTTAGCCACACTAATTTTAACAAAGAAAAGCGCGAAATTAAAGTGTATTGTTATAGTTTTTGACTTTTTGTACATTTTTACTAGTTTTTTTGATGCTTTTTTAAATAAAGTTTAAAGGTGTAGACTAAATTATAAAATGTTGACGATATATTTTATAGTCCAAAACCACTTAAAAAGTTGTGAAAAAAATTTAACGCTGGGCGAAAAATAACAGCAAATAAATTACATTCTAACAATTCATGTTTTTTTAAGATATACCATTATTTTAAATAAACAACTTTAAGTTAGTCCATGGTTTTACATAAACAACACACAAGCAAATCAGCAATTTTACTTATGTGAACAATTTATATTGTTTTTTATTTTTTTTTATCTTAACAACTTTTTCGCAATGTAATGTAT
>CAYJCT010000068.1:0-5903 GCA_964368745.1 uncultured Christensenella sp.
TCACAAAAGTGTTTCATCGTTTTTTTAAAATTTAACAATTTTTTGGTGCAAACAACACTTTTCATTTTATTGCAACAAACCCAAAAAGTAATTCACAAAAAAACAACTCATCGCGAAATTTGACTATTGCGCCACAACATCCTCTTCAAAAACTTCCTTCACTGCTCTCGACACTTCAGGGCTGATTATTCTTTCCTCTTCAGTGATTTTGCGTTGCAAATATTTTGCTCTTTTTCCAACCAAAACCGCCAACTTATAAGGGTTTCCAACTTTTTTAACTAAACTATCAATAGGTGGCTCTAATAACATACTAAACTCCTAAATTTTTAAATGAAATACAATAATTAATACAATGCTTATTTTACAACAAATAACAAAACTTTTCAAGTGTTTAATTGCGAAAAAAATATTATTTGTTAATAAGTGTCAAAAATTCCGCCTCGTTTATGGTTTTTATGCCAAGTTGCATAGCATCATCAAATTTACTGCCCGCGTTTTCTCCCACTATCACAACATCGGTTTTTGCACTAACTGAACCCGCAACTTTTGCATTCATATTTTGCAACAACTTTGTGGCATCGTGTCGGGTCAAACTGCTAAATGTTCCCGTAATCACCACCGTTTTCCCCGTGAAATGCTCACTGTAAACCGTTTCACTCTGTTCATTTTTTATGCTAATTCCCCTATCAAATAACGCATTTAAAATGCTAACATTTTCTGCATTTGAAAAATAGTCAATAATGCTCTCCGCCACCACTTCTCCAATATTTTCCACTTCAATAAGTTCGTCATAAGTGGCATTTTTTAAGTTGTCAAAGGTTTTGAATTGCTTTGCTAAATCGGTTGCAGTTTTGTCACCCACGCCCTCAATGCTAAGCGAAAATATAAACTGCGCCAAATTGCAATTTTTGCTTTTCTCCACGCTATTTATAAAATTTTGTGCCTTTTTGTTCTTAAAACCGTCCAGTGTCAGCAGCACATCGTGGGTTATGTCATATAAATCCGCAACCGTTTTCACGCTTAATTTATCAATCAGTGCATAAACAGTTTTTTCGCTCACGCCCTCGATGTTCATGGTGTTTCGCGAGCAATAATGCACAATCCTTCCCACAATTTGTGGCTTGCAATCAGCAGAATTGTGGCAAAATAAATTGGCGCCCACCACCTCTAAATTGTGCCCACATGCAGGACAAATCTTGGGCATTTCTATGTCTAAACTGTTTTCAAAATGCGACGCCACGCTTAACACTTCGGGAATAACCTCGTTGCTTCGCCTCACAAATACTGCGCTATTTATTTTAACATCCTTTCGCAAGATGTCGTTGTAATTATTCAGCGTTGCTCTTGTCACACTTGCACCCGCCAACTCCACCTCGTCTAGCAGCGCAACAGGGGTTATTTTCCCCGTTCTGCCCACCTGCCAAACAACACCCAAAAGAGTTGTACTCACCTCTTCTGCCTCAAATTTGAACGCAATTGCCCACTTAGGAAATTTGTTTGTGTGTCCAATTTTATTTCGCACACTTATGTCATTCACTTTCAAAACCATACCGTCAATAAGCACATCCAGCGTGTTTTTTTCACTTTCGACGCTATCGATAATTTTTGTTACTTCACCAATGTTTTTAACTACCTTAACTTTCTCCCATGTGAAAAAGCCCAATCGCGATAAAAACTCGTTAACTCCGCTTTGCGTCTGCACTTCATCATCAACTTCTAAAATGTCATAAATAATGGCGTCTAATTTTCTGCTAGCGGTAATCGAAGTGTCCAAGTTTCTAACAGCGCCAGCGGCAGCATTTCTTTCATTTTTTAGCGTTTCTGTTGCGGTGGCGTTGTAGTTTTTGAACACACTGCGCCTCATAACAACCTCGCCCGTTACTACCAAATTACCCAAATAACCAATGGTGTTGGGCAGAGTTTTTATGGTTTTTACCTGAGCGGTCACATCCTCGCCCACAATGCCGTTGCCCCGAGTGGCAGCCGAAATCAGTTTGCCATTTTTATATTTTGCCACAATTCTAAGCCCGTCATATTTATACTCCAGTGTAAAGTTTTCCACTCCAAATTTGCACTGCAAATCCGCCATCCAGTCACCCAGTTTGCCATAGTTATTGCACTTGTCTAGGCTAAAAAGTTTCTGCGAATGCTTAACTTTTTTAAAGCCTTTAAGCACTTCTCCTCCCACCTTTTTTGTGGGCGAATTTGACAGCACTATACCCGTTTCTTCCTCCAGCGTCAACAAGCGGTCATACATCTCATCCCACTCTTTGTCAGAAATGAGAGGGTTGTCAAAAGTGTAATAATACTCGCTATACATATTAAGTTTTTCAACCAAATCTAAAATGATTTCTTTTTTATCCATAACTTTTTCCAAATTTTATTTTGATAAATAATCCGCTATTTTTTTACACCTTTCTGTTTTATATTTAAAGTAAATGATTTCTTTTTTTTATCATCTTTTAATTTTTATTTAAGTAATATTTTACTTAATTTATATCTTAATTTATATTAAAAATAAATATTTTAATCTTTTTGCATTTTATTTTAATAATTAAAATATATTTTAATCTTTTTGCACCAATTTATTTCTTTGGCATAATTTTAAGAGGCGCATCCATCGAAAGTATCTTAACCCCAAACGACCCAAAACTTATAAACAAACTGCCCGAGCCACTCTCATCAATTTTGGTTATCGTGCCCACTCCATATTTCAAATGGAAAACCTGCATACCCACCTGATATTTTACACTGCCACCAGATTTGTTTAGTGTAACGCCACTCCCGCCCCTGAGCGAGCCAAATTTCGACAAAGTTTTTTCTGCGTCCCACGCAAGAGCGGTAGCACTGCTATTATTATTTTTTGTTTTCTCACTTGTTTTGGTTGTGCCATAATCAAAATTTTTGTCGGCTGCATTAGATTTTTTATAACCACTTCTATTATAGGAAAAGCCATTTCTATAACTGTTATTCCCAAAAGATGATGTCTCAAAACTGCCACTTCGCTGCTGCGGCACAAATAGCCCCATTTCTTGCAAAAATCTGCTGGCAACAGTGGACTGACGATCTCCATACATAAAACGGCTTTTAGCACGCGTTATAAACAATCTTTTTCGCGCACGAGTTATGGCAACATACATCAGCCTGCGCTCTTCTTCTAAATCCTCCACACCCTCAAAACCGCGAACCAGCGGAAATTTACCCTCTTCTGCGCCAATGATAAACACATGGTCAAACTCCAACCCCTTGCTTGCGTGAATGGTGGACACATTCACTTTTTGCACACTCTCATCTTCTTCTTCGATGCTCGACTGCAATGTGACACTTTCCAAATACTCCACCAATCCGCCCTCGTTCAACTGCGCAAAATTTCCAATTGATTGTATCAACTGCTCGATGTTTAATTTTTTGTCTAAACTTTCCTCCGAGCCGTCGGAGTACATGTCTTTAATTTGTGTTCTGTCTATCAAATAGTTGGCAAATTCAAATAATCCTAAATTTTCGTGTACCTGCAATAAATCCTTTAAAACAAGTGAAAAATCAGCAACTTTGGTTTTAACAGCACGCGGCAACTCAGCCTCCTCAATGTTCAAAATAACATCAAAAAGTGAAGAATTTGTGCCGACTGCAAGCGCCTGAAGTTTATCAATTGTGGCGCTACCAATACTTCTTTTAGGAACATTTATGATTCGCAGCAAACTCACCATGTCTCTGTTGTTTACTACCACCCTGAAATACGCCAAAATGTCTTTCACTTCCGCTCTTTCAAAAAACTTAAAAATTCCGCTAACTCTGTAAGGAATATCATAGTTTAGCAGTTTTTCTTCCACCAATCTACTCAGCGCGCTCAGTCGCATAAGCACCCCAATTTCGTTTGCAGGCGTGTTGGACGCAATCAAATTGTAAATGTTTCGAGCAACATATTCAGCCTCGGCGTTTTCGTCTTCCGCATGGTTTATCGAAATGTCATCGCCCTCGTCATTTTCTGTGAACAATGTCTTTTCAATTCTGCTGGTGTTGTGTCCAATCAATACATTTGCGTGGTTCAAAATCTTTTTAGAACTGCGATAATTTTGCTCCAGTTTATAAACTTTGCTGTTGTAATATTCAATAAAATTGCGGATATTTTCAATGTTTGCACCCCGCCACTTATAAATACACTGGTCCTCGTCGCCCACCACGAACACATTTTTGTGTTTCGATGCCAGCAATTTCACAATTTTATATTGCACCAAATTTGTGTCTTGAAACTCGTCAATATGTATGTAATGAAAGCGGTCGCTATAGTAATCCAACACCTGCTTGCAAGTGGTAAAAAGTTGTAGCGTTTTTAATAGCAAATCGTCAAAATCCAAACTATTTGCTTTTTTCATTCGCTCTTCATAAAGTTTGCACACCTCAAAAATCTCGTCGCTATTACGCTCGTATTTTAAATATGGGGCAAATTCATCCATGCTCAGCCCCTCGTTTTTGGCAACAGAAATCTTTTTTGCAACCACCTGTTTTAAATCAGACGCATAATCTTTTTCTTTTAAAATTTCTTTAATAATTTTCTCTTTGTCGCTCTCGTCATAGATGGTAAACCTGCCGTTGTACCCTTCTAAATGATGAATATTATCACGCAGAATTTTTGCACACATAGAGTGAAAAGTGCTGATAAATACATCTTTTCCCGCACTATGCATAGCAGTGATTCGCTCTCTCATCTCGTTGGTGGCCTTGTTGGTAAAAGTGATTGCCAAAATGTTTTGTGGACGCACGCCTTTTTCTTCCATCAAATACAAAATACGATGAGTAAGCAAACGAGTTTTGCCCGAGCCCGCCCCCGCCGACACTAGCACTGCACCGCTCACATCCCTCATAATAGTTTGTTGCATTTCATTCAAATTTGAAGTTAAAAACACGCCACATTCTCCTAAGTTAATCTACTTTATTAGTATAGTACATTTCAGCGCTAAATCCTAATAATTAACAAACAAAATCCCCTCCTGAAAATTACTTTCACTTTGGGGACATGTTTATTTTTAAAAATAATTTTATTAATACTCATTTTTATATTATTTATCAATGCTCTCGTGTTGTTATTATTTTTTTTATTAAATCTCTGTCGTTTTTATGCTAAAACCTATCTCGTTTTTGTGTTTGTTTTGTCAATCAAACCACTTTATAATACCGTTATATTAGATTATTTCTAATTGTTCTGATGTTCCTTCATCAATTTTCTCGCGTTGTTATTATTTTTATTTAATAATCGTTCGCGTTTTTCTGCTATCTTCATTATATCTGTTGCATTTTTTTAAGGATAAAAATATAACAAAACTATAAATTTTGTTATATTTTCCCGCATTTTTGAAAACACTAACTAATTTTTATATTACCAAGCATCTCTTTGTCATACATATCTTTCACGCGATTGTATTTTTCCGACAAGTTGAGCATATAGAATTGTTTTTCCACATCGTTTAACGAGTCATAATGTTTCTTATCAGCCAGCATGCCCAACGGATTGCAAACTATCTCACTTTCTTTCAAAATAGCAACCACTCTTTTTATAAAAAATTCATCTTCGCTGTTTGTTATACTCACAAATTCAGTTTGCGCCGTCAATTTTTTAAGCGCCTGAGCATTTTTAATAAAATAACTGCTCACACTTTTGCCAGTGCATGTATTTTTGCTGACGCTTCCCTCATACTCTCGGTTAAGTAACCTCTTTTTTGCTAAATTAGCAAGCGTTTTCAGGTGGATATTTTTGCCCATACTCCCTCCTTTTTGTATATAAAATTTAAAAAGGTATAATCTGCACATAAAGTTTCAGCAAAACGAGTTTCGTATATAAAATTTCAGTAAAACAATTTTTGTATTTAAAACCCAGCAAATTAAAATTCGTATATAAATCTTAAAGC
>CAYJCT010000069.1:0-3737 GCA_964368745.1 uncultured Christensenella sp.
CAACCGAATTTATTGAAAAGGTGAGTTTGGCTTCACAACAGGCGCAAATTAATGGCAGCATCTTTAGCACAACAAACTATGCCAGAGCGCTTAACAAAGGAAACTATAAATTTGTAAGTTGGACGCTGTTAGATGAGAACGGAAAGGCAAGTGAATACACTTTCTCTTCAGCAAGACTGGGAACGGTTGGCGTAACAAAACAACTGCTTGATGATTGCTTAACTGCGGACGGAAAGTTACTGTTTGTTGCAAACTATCAGGAGTTGTTTGCAGTTAGAGTGCAGGTGACCGAAGGAAAAAGCGAAGGTGAAATAAAAATTTCCTACACTGCCGCAACCACTCAAACTTATGAATATTTTAATGAAATGAGCGGAAACTTTGAGCGCGGTCAACAGATTGTTATTTCTGCAACTGCTAACGAATACCACACGTTTGTGAGTTACAAAATTGAAGTTGGCAACACCGTTCAATATATCAATTCACCTATTTATGTATTAACCGTTAACGAAAACGTGACCATTAGTGCTGAGTTTGAAAGAACCAAGTACGAAATCGTTGCTAGTGTGTTAGACACTGCGGGCGAGGAAATAACCGATTATCCTATGGCGCTGAACTTAAGTTCAACTTATGAAGGCTCTATTTACTATGTGTCCATCAACGACATACTTTATAGTGCGCTTGTTGGTAGCGACAACGTAATTGAAGGGTATGAGTTCTTGGGTTGGTATTTGGTAAACAAAGACGGTGAATATGAAGAAAGATTTAATCTAAACGATTTATATGTGGACTCCGCATTCCTAACAGATTATTTGGTGGATGGAAAAGTGGGAATTGTTGCAAGATATTCCAAAATCTTGTATCTAACAGTTTATGTACCGTCTAATTTTGAGGGTGAGGCTCCAAGATATAGCGTTTATAAACTAGACGAAAACACGGGCGAGTATTTAGCAGTTGATGAAGAGGAAGTGGACTTTAGATATGGCGACCGCCTTCAATTAAGATTGGCTCAATTGCCAAAGTTCTTAAACTTTATAAATATCACAGGCTCACTTGACGATGTGGATTTGGAAATGGACGGCGATGTGTTAGAGTTTGTAATTGCTAACGACACTCAATTTAACCTAAACTTCGAGGCAGTGGATGTGGCAGTTGCACCAGTTCTTAACACCGAAAACGCAACGGGCGAGGTAAGCAACAATATAATAGATGAAACAGTTAAATTAAACGATATGATTGTGTTGTCGTTCAAACCTCAGGCGGGCTATGAAGTTAGAAGTTGGACAATAAACAATAAATCAGTGGAAGAATTTGTGGCAGAGATGAAAGAGACTTATGAAATCAATTATTCTGCAACAACTAATACAATCACTATTAGAGTTACAGAAAAATGGATTAACTGGTATGAAGAAAACGGAATTGATAGCAAAATTGAAACGCAGATGAATTCCACCTATCTGGCTTTGCTGTTGGGAGGCGGAATAACCATTCCGGTGCTCCTAATCATAATGGGCATACTGATGCTTTCAGCAAAGAAGAAGAAAGATCAAATAAAGAAAGCACAAGCCTTGCAAAAATCGCAAAGCGCGCGGTTGAACACAACATTTGTGGCAGACCTGATTGACAAAGAAAAGAAAGATAAAAAAGATTAAGGAAAAGGGGAGGAGATGATAATGAAAAAATTTATTAAACAAAACACGAAAAACTTTATAACATTATTAGCAGTTCTAGCAATTAGTTTAACTTCCCTTTTGTCTGCTAATCTAATTAACGTTCAGGCTTATGACGAAAACAAAGCAACATGGACCACTCTTTGGACACAAGGTTTAACTGAAGGTGGAGAAACTTGGGGCGGCAAAGGAACAGAAGCCAGTCCTTATATTATTGAAGACGGAGAAGATTTTGCGTATATTGCCTATTATGCATCTCAACCCACTACCACTGTAGGAAATAGGATTTTTGGTAAATATAGTGGATTTAGAAGCATCTATTTTAAACTAAGCGACAACATTGACCTTGGTGGCAAGCAATGGGAGCCTATTGGCTACAACAATGGTAATAGGTTTTTCTCAGGCACGCTAGATGGAAATGGCAAAACCATTACAAATCTATATATTGCAAATTCAACCTATCAAACGCAAAACAACCTTGGTTTGTTTGGCAGGGTAAATAACGGAACAATAACAGATTTAACAATTGAAGATGCAGAAATTACTCGCACAATAAGCACAGGCTATGTGGGAGTGTTGGCAGGATATATTTATCAAAACTCTACGGTTAGAAACATTAGAGTGGAAGATAGTTCGGTTTCAGTTGGGGCTTATGACAACATTGGCGTGGCACTGGGCAGAGCGGAAAACACAGTTATTGAAAATGTGGAAATTGAAGGTTCTTCTGTTTCAGCAAGAAACTATGTGGGCGCTTTGGCAGGATATGTGTCAGGCGGAACTGTTAAAAACGCGCAACTTACTGATGTGACAGTAGCAGGTGTAGGAAGTGTCGGAGGAGCAATCGGCTACACAACGGCGACTACTATTTCAGATATCACAGTTGGCAACGACGATGCTGACGAGAGTTCTACTCTTTCAGCAAGCGGCGAGAGTTCGGGCGGAGTTGTGGGTTATATGCATTCAGTTATTGCAAACAACTTAAACAACTATGCTGCAGTTTCAGGCTATCGCTACACAGGCGGAGTTGTGGGCAGAATTACAACTGCTTCCATAGTTACAAATGTTCAAAACTTCGCTTCCGTTCAGGCAAACGGTTACACGTTGGGCGGAGTTGCAAGTAGAGTTGAGAGCGCAAGTACCTTAAAGTTTGCTAAAAACTTTGGTGAAGTTGAAATGATTACTGCAACCAACAACACTGGTGGTGTTGTGGGAGAAATGGCGGTTGCAAACAATGTTTTGGCAACGCTTAGTTATGCTGAAAACCACGGCGCTGTAAACGGCTATTCCAACGTGGGTGGTCTTGTTGGAGCAACAAATGCTGCTGGATATTTATCAAGCGGAACATTAATTGAAAACTCCTTTAACACAGGGGATATTACGGGCAGATATGACACCATTGGTGGCGTGCTTGGAAGTATGGGTTTTGGCACAAACATTGCCAACTCCTACAACACAGGCGATATTGAAAGTTCATATACTGGGACGGGAAACAGAAGCAATATGGGCGGCATCGTGGGCTATTATTATGTTGGGGCAAGTGATGCTAGCAATTACCATCTGGAAACCAACAAGGCAAGTTCGTCAATTATAAACACCTACAACACAGGTTCTTTAATTGTTGAACAAGCGGTTAACCAACTTGCAGGTTTGATTGGTAGAATTTATGTGGTATATTCGGGCACAGTACCGTTTAATGCAATTACTGTTAAAAATTCTTACAACACAGGCTCACTTCCATTTGATGCTTACGACAATCATCAAGCTTACAACAGGTCACATTTAATTAACTATGATGTGCTTGAGGATTGGTTGCGTAATAGCGAATGGGTTGTGCTGGAATTTAGAAATCTTCTTTCCCTTTCTTTAGGGGATGAAGATGCAATAAAAAACACTCGCACAAACTCTGCTCCTTCTGTTATCCTTTCAAATGTTTCGGCAGCAAATTCTGAAGCAGATTTAAAAACGATTGCAAAATATGCAGAGTTCGACATTGCTGCTTATGACATTGCGGGCGGAACAAGTGCTTGGGTGCATTCAAGCAACAAAAACAACGGTTTCCCATATTTGAGG
>CAYJCT010000069.1:3837-5797 GCA_964368745.1 uncultured Christensenella sp.
TAATGGAAGTATTGATGAGCACAGAAGAATTGTGCACCAACTTTATAGGCACTGACGTAGACGATGATGCTTATGGTGTAATTATTCTGCGTTCCATTAAAAGCAACACTGCAGACTTCTCACTTTCCACCGAAACTCCTGAACAAGTTTCTTGGGGTATTGTGCAAATCAACGGAGTTGAAGTGGCTTATGGACAAAATGTTTCAGCATACTCGAGAGGTTCAACTATTTCGGTTAATGTGATTGCAAACAAATACTACGAAGTTGAAGAAGTGATTTTGAGTTTTGTGGGTGCGGAAAATGGCGACCTGCAAAACAAAAGCGCATCATTTGAGTTTACTCTATCAACCGAAGTTTCTATTGAAGACTATTATATAACCGTTAAATTTAGAAAAATAGAGTATGCGGTAGACTTTAGAATATCTAATATTGCAGACAAAGAAGTTCCTATGTCTCTAGGTTCGTTTGAACCTAAAAATTCTGCGGTGGAAAGCACTAGCGTGGGAGCGGTTGCAAACAATTTTGACTATAAAGCAATTCTAGATATTTCGGAAACTATAAGATTTAGATTCTTTGAATATCAGATATTCAACAATATCACTAAACAATATGATGATTTAAGCAATTCAGCAATTTCAAATTTTACTGCCGATGTATCTTTCCTAGATAAATATTTGGTAGGCGGAAAAATAACTGTTGTGGCTCTGTATATTGAGCAGTTTAAAATTGATGTTAAATTAAACAAAGCCAACATCAGTGGAGAACTATTTGGTAGTTACACTCTTATGGAATTGGTTGATGGCGAGCAAAATGTGGCATCTGCTGGATGGTTCGACAACGGCTCCACCATCAGCATTGTACCAATCACTGAATCCCTTCAGGTTACATTTAGAGGAATTGATGGAGTGGACGCAATTGAAAAGTTGGGTACAGATGGCGCAGATGGCGCGGAAATTATATTAACAGAAAACAGAACAATCACGCTGTCATTCAGTATGTTGTCTTATAGAATTTCCTACGGTTCGCTTAATTCTCACAATAGTGCAGAACTGGCTAACTATGGAGAATATGTGTCGGTGTTAGACGCAGATGGCGAGGCTATGATGTTCTTTGAGCCAAGCATAGTTTCTAAGACCTTCACTCTTACCTCCACATTGCCAGCAGGCGACAAATACAGATTTGTAAAATATCAAATTCTAAGATATCAAATAAATGCGGATGGCGAATTTGAATTGGACGCAGCAGGAAACGAGAGAAAAGAGTATGTGGATGTTAACAATGATTTCTTTAAAAACTTGGTTATCAGCGAAGAATCCGACTTTGTTAAATATTATGTTATTGACAATGTTGTTAAAGTTGTGGGTGCTTATATTGAACAAATGAGCGTTTCCATTTCACTTGCGAATGGTTCGGAAGAAAAGGGTGTGTTTGACGTTTATGCAAATGATGTAAAAGTGGCAACTAATGTTGTTGATTACACTAAAGTATTTGACAGAGGCACAAAAATAAGAGTAGAAGCGGCGAACAACAAGGGTTATGTATTTGATGCTTTTGCAGGACTTAACAGAAGTCAAATCAAAAGTACAATGGTAGCAGAATTTAATTTGATGGGAAATGTTCCATCAGTTCAGTTAATCTACATCACAAAACCTGAAACAATAAAAGTGGAAGCAAACTTGCCAAGTGGCGGAGACTTCTCAGTTACGGGCGGCAGCAGCGGAATCTTGGACGAAACTACAAGCACAATTGATGCAGGAATTGGCGATAAAATAATTATTTCTTACCAGCCAAAAGCGGGCTACAAAATCACATCGTTTAAAATCAATGATGTAAACATTGAAGACATTGATGGCGCGGTATTAAAAAACAATGTGGTAACAATAACAGTTACTGCTGCATGGTTCGACTTTATTGGCGAGGACTTGGAACTTGATTTTGAAGTGGACACTGCAATGGAAAC
>CAYJCT010000070.1:0-5673 GCA_964368745.1 uncultured Christensenella sp.
TTATATAACCTAACATAATAAAATATTTTTATTAAACTAACATTTTTATTTAAACATTTTCAAACCAACATTTTTATTTAAACACAAAAAAAATCCTCACAACTGAGGATTTTTTTAGTCAAATCTTTTAGTACCTTTTTATAATTACATTTTACAATTACATATTTTAATTGCTTTTCTTAAAAAAAGTGATTTAATCACATTTTTAAAACTACTTTCTGGTAAAGAATCCATTGATAACGGTTTTAGATTCATGCACCATAATGAACGCTTTTTCATCAACATCTTGAATAATTTGCTTGATTGCTAGAAAATGATTGTTCATAACTTCTAGGAAAAGCATGATTTTTTCTTCACTGAACTCAGACTTTTTAACATCCACAACAGTCACTGCATATCCTTGATCTCTAAGGATTTTAATCAACTGTTTGTTTGCAACACTTGTGATAATTTGCACCTGAATGTTGCCCCTGTCCACCTTTGCAACAATCAATCCACCAACATAAGTACCAATCGCAAAACCAAACGAGAACGCAAGCGCAACATAAATGCCGCCCGTTTGCACATCCAACGCTTGTCTAACAACCAAAAACCAAATCAACGCTTCGGTAAATCCCACCACAGACGCAATCATTTTTTTGCCTTTGATATTAAAAACCGATCTGATGGTTGCAAGTGCCACATCGATTACTCTGCACACCAAAATTGTAACACACAAAATAAATATTTCCATTTTTTACCCCTTTTTTCTTTATTAGCAAAGCAATTATAGACATAAAACAAAATAAAGTCAATGGTTTATCTCCAAATTGTTTTTATTATTTTTTTGTCACTCAAATTTGCTAATATTAGAGCATTATTGCCTAATCGAAACCTCAATATCTGCCTCAATTTCAGCCACAATTTTTTCGCAATCATCCAAATTTTTTGCTTCCACAAAAATACGCACTACACTTTCGTTTCCACTAAACCTAATCATCGCCCAATACCCGTTTTCAAAAAGGAATTTTACTCCATCCAAATACTGAACTTTTTCAACTTTATAACTCATGGCAGGCACATGCTTTTCCACAAAAATGTGATTATATATCTTTTCTTTATGGGTATCTGTTATTTCATAAGAATGCTCCACAACCTCACTTTCAAACGCCACCATTTTTTGCAAATTTCTTATCACTTCACCCATGGACTGTTTAGTGCCAGCAAGCATATCAAGCAGCAAAAGCGCAATGAAAATCCCATCTTTATGCAAAATGTGACCCTTGAACGCAATACCATTGCTTTCCGCTCCCAAAAATGCATTTGATGAAAGAATTTCATTTGCAACATTTTTAAAACCCACCCTAACCTCTCTAACACTGCCACCTTCCTTTTCCACAACCTTTTTTGCAAGCGTGGTAAAGGCGGTGTTTGCCACCAAATCACCGGAAAATCCTTTTTCCCTCACAAGATAATAATAAAGCAAAACAACAATATAATTGCAGTCAAAAATACTGCCATCTTTGTCAATAAATGATATGCGGTCGCCGTCTCCATCCAGCGCAAATCCAAAGTCATATCCATCTTTTTGCATCAACTCCACTTGGCTACTTAAATTCTTTTTATATGGCGCCGGCAACATGTTGTTAAAATATGGGTCAATATTTTTGTTCATAATCACATAATTTTTCAAATTCAATTTTCCAAAAATATATTCCAAACACCTAAGCGTGCTGCCGTGCATAATGTTTACCAGCACCGAGATATTAGACTGCCCAATGTTTTTATCGCCTACAAAATCCACAATATAGTCGCAATAGTCTTCCACATTGTAAACTATCTCAATTTTTCCGTCCTCCACCAATTTAGAAAAATCCAAAAAACTATATACAGACAAATCTACCGCATTCGCTCTTTTTTCCACTTCGTCAGTAATAGTGTTGTCGGGTTCTCTGCCACCCTCAATAAATACTTTTAAACCATTATAATAATAAGGATTGTGGCTTGCCGACAGCATCACACCTAGCGGCTTGTTTTTGGTTTGAAAGGCAATCAGAGTGCTGGGAACGGACTCGGTATAAAATTTTACTTTGTATCCCAAACTTGCCACCACACAACTAAACCACTCGGCGTACTCTTTGCCCATAAACCTGTTGTCGAAACCCACAGGAATAGCAAAGGAAGTTGCCCCGCTCTTTTTTAAATACTCACAAAGAGCAACTGCCACCTGCTGCACCGTTTTTTTAGTAAAATTCTCACCCATTATACCACGAAACCCACTAGTTCCAAATTTTATCATCAACCACTCCCGTTAAAATAATTTATATTTGATAATTAGTTCAAATCTGCTGCGTGTTATATTATATAGTATACAAAAAATAATTTTCTTTATCAATCTTTTACTAACCGATATATTTATTTATACACTACCTTTTCTTTCGATAAGACATTTTGTAAAAAAAATGACTAATGAAATTTTAGATATAAAATTCGTTTGTAATAAAACCACAATTTTGATAACATTTCTACATGTAAAATGCAAAAATTTTTTAAGTTGGATTAATAAAATTCAACACCCGCACAAAAAACAGAAAATTTTGTGTTTTTAAATTAAGTTTAAATAAAATCAACAAAATTTAAAAAATCCTTAGGAGATGGAAATGTTAGAAGTAAAAAACCTCACAAAGCAATACAAGCCAAAAAAAGGCGATCCCGTTGTTGCTCTTGACAAAGTTAGTTTAAAATTAGAAGATAAAGGCCTTGTGTTCATTTTAGGTAAATCAGGATCGGGTAAATCCACCTTGTTAAATGTTATGGGTGGACTAGACGCCTACGACTCAGGCGAAATCATCATAAAAGGAAGGTCGAGCGAAAGTTTCACAAAAAGCGACTTCGACTCCTATCGAAACACATTCATTGGCTTTATATTTCAGGAATATAACATTTTAGAAGAATTTAACATAGAAAAAAACATTGCTCTCGCTCTTGAACTTCAGGGCAAAAAACCCACTCGCGAAAATATCGACACAATCTTAGAAGAGGTTGACCTGCTGGGCTACGGAAAAAGAAAAACCACCGAACTTTCGGGCGGTCAAAAACAAAGGGTTGCAATTGCAAGAGCGCTTATCAAAGACCCTGAAATTATATTTGCGGACGAGCCCACCGGCGCGCTTGACTCTGCCACCGGTCTTCAGGTTTTTGAAACGCTGAAAAAATTGTCCAAAACTAAACTTGTGGTGGTAGTTTCCCACGACCGCGATTTTGCAGAGAGTTTTGGCGACCGTGTCATTGAAATGATAGACGGCAGAATCAAAGAGGACATCATAAAAACCACAACCAGCCCCACTCAAGTGTCGGAAGGCTTGTCGGTTATCAACTCCGAACTAATAAAAATAAAACCGGGACATGTGCTAACCGAGTCCGACATAAACTACATCACTCGCCAACTAAATGCACCTTCTCAGGAAATTGTTATTTCCAAAAACCCACGCGCCAATAAAGAAATTAACAATGTTTATCGCGTGGATGAACACGGAAATTTTGGCACATTTATTAACACCACACAAAATAATCTCGACATAAAAAACTACAACCCAAAAGACTTGAAACTAATAAAATCTAAACTTAGCCTAAAAGATTCTTTCAAAATGGGCGCAAGCGCTCTAAAACACAAAAAAGTTAGGCTATTTTTCACCATTCTACTGTGCTTTATTTCTCTTACTATGTTTGGGCTAATTGATGCTTTCAGCACCTACAACGAATCGATTTCCTACTCCAACACACTTATCGCCCAAAACGACAAAATTATAAACATCTCAAAAAATCAACGCTATTACTACAACAACGACGGTAGTTACAACACCAGCAATTTAAGACTGACCTATTCAGACTTGCTTAACCTACAAGAACAATATAACGACCAAACAATTATTACTCAATTGCCAAAAGAGGCAACAAACTACTTTAGCTTTCCACTGGGCATGGAACTGTATTTGAATGAAACTCCTGCATATAAAGTGAACATGGCTAACATTACCGATTTTGGATTCACATTAAATGGCAACTTACCAACCGAAAAAAAAGAATTAATGATAACAAAATTGCAATATTTAATAGCATCAAAATTTGGAACTATAACAGTTTCCGACCCTGACACCGATACAACCACAAAATTCCTGCCAAAAAGTGAAGCAGAGTTGTTAAACAAATGGATATATTACAACAGTCGAACTTACAAAATCACCGGCATTATCGACACTAATTTTTCCAATCAATCACTGCTAGACATAATTAACAACTTCGACACAGAAGCACAACTTGAAAGGGAAACCATGTATAATTTGCAAGATAACATGCGCCAACTAGAAAATTCTCACCACTACGCCCTTTATCTAACTGATGCATCACTTGCAGGCACAGATACTACAAGTTTCAATAATTTGTCGAACATAGAGATATATGATGGCGATAAAAAGATTAATGATCTTTATAATTTCTCAGAGTATCACCAAGACCTATTGAGAAACAGACAAACAACAAAAAATCTAACCACCATTCCCGACAACCAAATTGTTCTTCCAATAACATGGCTTGGACTTCTTGCTGATATTCATGTAAGTTTAGTTTTCGACGAGGTATCTGAAGAGCCAGAGGCAAGACCTGCCGAGTATCACATCACCTATGGCACAACAGTGAAAACTGGAGAATATGGAACAGTTGACCAATGGGGAAACACCCTAAGCCACACACCTAATAACTTTGTGGAAGACTATATGTCGGTGGCAGCACAGTTCCTTTCCACCAACCCCACCTTCACTGCAAGTATTATTAAAGACGGGTCTACTAACCAAAAACAAAATACAACAATATCCATTGCAGATTTCTATTGTGAAGCCTTCCCTGAACATTTCCTACTAGATTATTTTTTAAACAAAGCTGATCATTGGATAGACGATAACAATAGCTATAGGAGACCTGAACCCAACACATTCTATTCCAATATTTCCACTGTAAAAAAGATTTTTGAAGGAACAGACTATTATTCCGACTATGGCAGCATCAATTCCGTGTTAATAACACTGCCAACAGACGAAACTGCACTTAGAAATATGATCACTACCCTATTAGAAACCGACATTGGCGACGAGGAATATTTCCAAGTAAACACAAACTTTTCCTATATTTTTGATAATTTTAGAGGCATACTTTCCATGATGGCAGAAATTTTCTTGTATTTCGGCATTGGATTTGCTGCGCTTTCTGTGCTGCTAATGACAAACTTCATTTCCACCAGCGTGGCAATCAAGAAAAGAGAAATTGGTATTCTTCGCGCAGTGGGTGCCCGCAGCACAGATGTTGTTAAAATCTTCTTTTCTGAGAGTTTCATCATCAGCATGATAAACTTTGTTTTGGCTTTAGTTGGCACATTTGTGATAATTAACATCCTGAACAACTCAATTGCATCCGAACTGGGAATTCCTCTTCGACTGCTGAATTTCGGAGTGCGACAAATCGCAATTATGCTAGGGCTTTCCATCACAGTTGCCGCAGTTGCAAGCGCTCTTCCAGTTAGCAAAATCGCACGCAAAAAACCAATCGACGCAATTAATAATAGATAGTTGAAAAATAAATTATAAACTTGATGATTAAAATCAATGGTTTAATATAAATAACTAAAAATAAATAGTTGAAAAA
>CAYJCT010000071.1:0-5654 GCA_964368745.1 uncultured Christensenella sp.
ATCCAGCTGAGCTAAGGGTGCATAATATATAATTTTTTTTTATTGCAGGTAACTTTTCGGGTAACTTTGTTGTTTGGTTACATTTGACCTTTTTTTTGGTTTCGCAAAATCTAATTTTCCAAATAGTTTATTTTCTTGCCGGTAAGTTTTGCATATTCTATTTCGGATTTTGTGCTAGAACCAATATATCCATTTTTGTTTATTACAAAAATTTCATCACACATATCAATCTTTCGTTTGTGCATATCGTCTAACATTTCTTTTATGTTATCAGTCCAAACTTCATCATCGCCACTATGTCCAAATAAACCAACTGAAATTACAATGTTGCCTTTCAATGATAATTTTTTTTGTACTGCAAAAAAGTCATCTTTAAACTTTGTACTTCCGCATAATGTAACTACTTTATATTTCCCTACCATAATTTGATCCTCCTATGTTGTGTTTAGTTAGATTGTGCATTTGTTTCGTAGACCAACGCTCTATCCAGCTGAGCAAAGAGAACAGATTTGAAATATTTAATGGACTCCTTGAGAGTTTATAGCAAAACTTCAAATTAGTCAAGTGATAGTTTTGTGTTTTTGGCAACTATAAGAATTTTTTTAATCATTAGTTTTTGTAATGTTCAGTTTTGCTTCTGGGTATTATATGCGTTTGTTTTATTTATGTTTTGTTGGAAATAATTTAATAAGATTAAAATTTCTTTCAATCATGGAAGTTTAAAAACTCCTAAATCAAATGTGTTGTAGCGAATGGAAATGAGCATGAAAACTTTGTTTTAAAAATTCTATTTTTTTTAAATTTAACAACACATACTTTACTGCAAAACTAAACAAAACAATACTTGTATTTACTATTGAAAAATGTGTGGGGATTTGGTATAATTACAATATGGATAAAACAAACGAAATTAAACAAATCACTAATGATTTATGCACTTTTGACGACAAAGTCTATTATTTAAGTGAAGATATCAGGGGCAAGCGCCCCAAGTTTTGGTTGGTGGATGAGACAAAAGAGGGTGTGGTCAACCGCTATCTTTTTAAGAAAAATTACAACTCGTCTTCTCGCGAGGATGTAGGCGAAGTTTTTATGTCGTATTTAGGCCAGCAAGACATTGATGTTTCTATTGTTGATGCCCAGTTTGCACAATTTAAAAACAGAGAAGTTGCAAAGGGTATTATAAGTGAAAATTACAAGGGCGATGATTTGTCGATGTTGGAGTTTTCAGGCGAGACATTGCTAAAACAATATAGCATGCTGTATGCTGACAACAACAAGGGTGAAATTCCGGTTATCACAAATTCTATCAAATGTTACATGGACGCACTGACTTATTGCTATCCTGTTTTTTCCGAAAAACAGTTGCAGCAGGTTAGGGATGATATGGTGAAATGTTCGGTTGTGGACTATTTGTTTAGGCAAACCGATCGTCATTGGCAAAATATTTCTTTTTTACTGTCGGAAAGTAATTTAACACCAAATATTTCGTTGGCACCAATGTTTGACAATGGCAACATCGCGTTTTTGAACCGTTCGGGAAAAAAGGTGCTGCAGTATGCTAAGCAGTTGGAAAGAGGTGACAAAAGTTTTGCTCACAGCCTAAAGGGTAGTGTGATCGACAAAAAT
This sequence comes from uncultured Christensenella sp., assembly GCA_964368745.1. Lineage (GTDB taxonomy): Bacteria > Bacillota > Clostridia > Christensenellales > UBA1242 > UBA11490. The sequence goes on from CAYJCT010000071.1 coordinate 1,630, forward strand.
CTGCCGGCACTGACCATTGATTCTCCTGTGTTGACCACATTAAGCGAACTGGATTATTATGAGTTTTTGTTTGCGGAAGTTTTTCCAGAGGCGGCGAGTGTTTACGAGCATGATTTGGCAAAAGAAATTGTTAGCAACCCTAGGATTGCTGAGTTTTATGAAAAATTGTCGCGCAATTTAAGTGTGAGTCAGGTGTTCGAGATGATGGATGAGCATGAGAGTGATGAAGAGTACGAATTTATGCAGTTTCAGCCCATTATCGAGCAGGTTTATTCCCACAGAAAACAAGCGCTGGACCACTCACTTGAGGTTGCCAGAAACGCATATGCATCCGAAATTGAAAGATAGGTAAAGGAAAAGAAAAATGGAAATATTTTATTACTATAAAAACATTAAATTGGGCAGTTTAAAATTTGTTGAGGCGAGTTATGTTTATGATTCGTTTTTAGCAAATGAAAGAGATGCTAAAGAAAAATATTTAACCATGCAAAGTTATCGATTGTTTGGCAGTGTGGGAGTGCGGTCGGACAAATTGTTTGCGGAGTTTATGCCTTTTTTTGTGGCGAGCAAGCGGGAAGATTTGAAAGACAAAGCCGATATTATGGATGCCGATAGCGATTTTGTGGCGCTTTACAAATTGGCACAATTGCGCTTAAATTATGACGAATTTAATATTCGAGTGCAGTAGACGGCACATTACGATTTTTTTAAGTAAAAAATGATGGGTGTTGTTATAACTGCCATTAATCATTTGAATGAAAAAAGTGAAAAATTTTTTAAAAACATTTAATTAAGACAAATCAGATAAAATTATTTTGAAACAATTAATAATTATAAAAACTAAAATTTGAAAGCCACGCAAATATATGTAGACCAAAAACATAGTTGAAATTTAAAAAAATAACCGACAAATAGAAAAGATTTGTCGGTTATTTTTTTATTTTTTTTATGCTGCATAATTTCATTGGTTTTTATGCTGTGTTTGACACTGGTTGATTGTGAGTGAATTTGCTCAGGCCAATTGGGAGTGCGGATGATTTTTATTCATGAGCAGTTTGTTGAGTGCTATTTTTTCGTTTTCTGTAAAAATAGGGTATGCCAAATAATAGTGAGGTAAATACTAAATACATAATTGTGTAAATTAAGAAAAAGTGTACTCCGGGGATTTCGAAAGGCAGCGCATTGTATTTTAGATACATATAGTTGTAGCCTAATCCATGAAATATTATTTCGTTTGCAAGGCTTGCCCATGCTATGAAAAACAATATTCCAACTATTGCTTCCCACCATTTTTTAGGCTCTATTTTGAATCGATCCACTGCTATGTCCAGGAAAGGAAGAATGAGCATAAATGAGTGAGTCAACATGCTTTCCCACAAATAGAAGTTTATGATGGTGCTATAAAAATAGTCGCCAAGAACAAGGGTTATGAATGCTCCTGTAATTGAGGCGGAGTATATGCTGGTTTTAAATTTTTTTAAGTTAAAAACCATAGTTATAGGCAGCAGCAACGCCAAAAGTGAGCACATGTGCCATGGAAGCGCTGAAATTGCGGGGTCATAAGTTTTTGTCAACCACCGAATAAGATATAGAAAGAATCGGAAAGTGAACATAATTATGCTAATGACATAGATAAATATGATGCCGGCCTTTTTATGTTTTTTAAAGATTTGGTATAGCGCAATTAATGCGGCTACTGTGCACAAAATCCATAAGATGTGGCGCAGCCCGAACATTCCGTCTCCTAGCCCGTCATAATAATCTCCGTTAAAAAAGTTTTTAAAAAAATCGTTATTCATATTTCTCTCCTAAAATTAATCTACTAATAATTGACTTATAATTCGATGCACAATTCATGCGCTAAAATTATTGATTTAATAAAAAACTATAAGTGAGTGGTATAAAAGTTTTGTGTTTGCAATAATTGTAACAAGTCGTATTTGCACCAAGTTGTATTTGCAACAATCCATAATCACGCCAAGCCTTACTTGCAATAAGTTGATTGTGTTTTATATGACTATATTTTAGAAACCGCTTTAAGTTTTTTAAATTTTAGAAAACTGCTTTACTCGTTCAAAATAAATTGTTCCAAAAATTTTGCAATGCCGTCGTGGTTGTTGGTGTCGGGAGTGATTTGGGCAATTTTCTTATTTGTTATTAAACTGTGGTTTGAGTTTTTCATCTTAACGCCCACGCCTGCTTTTTGCAGTGTTTTTATATCGAGAACATCGTCGCCAAAAGCGATGATATTTTTTTGTGCAATCTTTTCAACTTTTGCAATTCTTTTCGCGCCCTTCCATTTGTTTGAGGCTGACGGTTGCACTCTAAACATCCCAACTTCGTATCCGATTGTGCAAGAGTACCCTAGTTTTTTCAGTTGTTTTTTAAATTTTTTGTAGGCGTTTTCACGCGCGGATAAAAACACTAGTTTATGCGATGCATGTTTTGCAATGTCGTTTATTTCTTTGTGGGTGTTGGTGGTTGGATGTAACTTTGCGTAAGCCTCATCGGTGGAAAATGTGTGGGTTTCCGTTTCGCTTGCAAGCAAAGTTATGTCGTTAAACGAAAGAGATATGTCAATGATTTTTGCCACCATTTTTTGCGAAATTGTGCGCGAGTGAACAATGTTGTTTTTGCTGTCGAGAACAAAATTGCCTTCTGAGCAGTTGATGTAGTCGGCGTTTATTTGCTTTGCAAAATCACGCGAGCGCGTGAAGCCCCTAACTGTGTTTATCGCAAGAATACACGAGCGCTGCTGGCACTTTTTTAGCACGCTGATTGTGTGTGGTGTTATTGTTTTGGCGTCGGTTAGTAGTGTGTCGTCGAGGTCGAGAAGTATTAACTTTTTGTCCATTTTTTGCCCTTTTTAATAAATTTTATTGATGTAGTTTAATTTACATTAATTTAATTTACATTAATTTGATTTACATAAATGCGATTTTAATTTTATTTTATTTTCTTTAGATATATTAAATCTTTAAATTAATTAAATCTTTGACTTAATCAATCTTTTATTTTCTTTTGAAAGCAAGCAGCATTTCTTTGTCGGCGGCGCTCACTCTAAAACTCTCTCTGCATTTTTGCACCGTTTTGTTTATCACAAATTTGCTTAAATTATTCGACTGCAAAAACACAAGCGTTTTTTTGCGTTGCTTGATGAACAACTCGCACAGCAACCACGCCATAATCATGTTTACATAATAGTGGGTTTCGGCGTTGTTTGCGCTGATGGCAGAAAAAATTCTGTCCACAAAATCACTGGAAATAAAATCAAAAAACAAGCGGTAACCAATTCGGCGCTTGAAGGGCAACTCGCTTGATGTGAATGCCGTTGCAAGAGAGAATAGTTCATTGCGATGGATGCTTTTATGTATGCTGAGTACATCGCATGTTGCCCAATTGTCGCAAACTGAAGAGATGATGTTTAGGTGATTAAAAACAAGTGAAGTATTTTTCAACTGCGAAATTAAAAGCGAGTAAATAATGGTGTTTTCGTAAAATTCATGCCGTTGCATTTCCATGAAACTTTCCGCGTTTCCTTTCATTATTTGACTTACTATTTTTCGAAGGTCGGGCATGGTAATTGCCAGCAATGGAAGAGATGTGCGAATAGAATTTTTTGTCCATTCCACTTTATCGTCTCGTTTTTGCGATATTAAAAATTTTTGAAAATTGTCGATATCGGGCGCTGTCCAAACACTTTTAATAAGATTCATTTTTCACCATAATACAAAATTTTTTAAGTTTTTTATTAATAAAAGTATACATTACTTTTAAGCATTCGCCAATTGATAAGCGGAATTAGATTTTTTTAGTTTTAAGTTTTCATTAAAAAAGTGGAATTAGATTTTTAGTATTAAGTATTATCTAGAAGAAAGGCGGAGTTTAAAACAATTTTAGTTTCAGAATATTTTTTTTCTTCCTTGTTCTTACTATTGTTCAAGGCAAAACTTTTTTCGTGGTCTTATCAAAGTTTGTTTAAAAATCAATTTGATAAAAGTGTTTTCTTTGATAAACTTTATTTA
>CAYJCT010000072.1:0-5585 GCA_964368745.1 uncultured Christensenella sp.
GACTTAATAGAAAGCAAAAATCAAGATAAAAAAAGACAAATAAAATGATAAATATAACAATAAATCAAACGAACAAATAAAACAAAATCAAAATGGGAGTGAGAAAATATTGGAAATTGAACTGCTTACAAAAAATCTGACAGAAAGTCAAAAAAAATTTTTAAGACTTCACGACAATGATGTGTTAGTTTCTGCCAGCGCAGGTACGGGAAAAACCACTTCCATGATTAAAAAAATTGTGCTGCTTATGTTGGAAAAACGAGTGAGCATTTCTAACATGTTAGTTGTGACCTACACTGAGTCGGCGGCACTGGAAATGAAAAAAAAGTTGTATGACGAAATTAACAAAATACTGCCTATTGTGTCGGATGAAAATTTGCGAGAGTTTTTGCTGAGCGAACTCGACAAAGTTAGTTACGCTGATTTAGGTACACTGCACAGTGTGTGCAAAACTTTTGTAACAAAATATTTTTATGAGGTGGATGTTGACCCATCCTTTTCTATTTGTGTGGACGGCGAACAAAAGTTTTTGTTTAACAAGGCAATCGATGAGGAATGTTATGCGCGCACCAAAAATGCGGACGAGGATTTTTTTAGGTTGTATTTATCGTTTAGTCAGAACAGAAACGACGACGCGTTGAGAAGCGTGATAAAAAAATTGTATGAATATTTGTTGTCCAAAAGAGAGGGCGAAGCGCTGCTTGACACGCTACTTGCAACCGCTTACAACAGCGATATTACAAAAAACACCGTATTGGATTATTTTTACAATTACATAAAAAATGAGTACGGAGCGTTTTTAGCAAAAGGTGAAGAGATTTTAGAGCGTGTGCATATTTTAAAAAATGAAAAGGTGGTGGAGTCAGTAGCGTCGCGCGTGGATTTTATTAATGAAATCCTTGCCAAAAATAACTTTTTTGATATGTGTTCCGTGTTGAAAAACTGGGTTTTTGTGCGTCGCAGTCAGGTGCCTAAAAAGGCGGAAAACCATGAACGAGAACTTATGGAAGAGTATGTTGATTGGGCGGAAAAACTAAAGGCGCAAGTTGTGCACGACAAGGGAAAGTTGATGCTTGAATTTACTCCGCAAGAGTTTTTGAAAAACAACGAGGCGATTACAGCAGATATAAAAGCACTTTTTTCCATTGTTAAAGGGGTGGCTTTGCGCTATGAGGAAATCAAGAAAAAATATAACTTTTTGGACTATTCCGATTTGGAAAAAAAAGCAATTGCCATATTTGAAAACGATGCAATTCTGAGCGAAATAAAAAATAAGTATGAGTATATTTTTGCTGATGAGTATCAGGATTTTAACGAGATTCAGGAGTATATTTTAACTAAAATAAAACGAAATAACAATTTGAACATGATTGGTGATTTAAAGCAAAGCATCTATGAGTTCAGGTTGTCTAACCCCAACATTTTTTTGAGCAAATATTATTCCAAGAAAAACAAACTTGTGTTGTTTAATGAAAATTTCCGCAGTGAAAACAACATATTGGGTTTTGTGAATAACATTTTTGATGTGCTTATGACCAAGCAAACGGTGGGCATTGACTATGCAAGTGACGCTCGACTGATTTCGGGAAAAGTGGTGCGTGATGTGGCGGCGTGTGGGGTACACATTATCGACACCAAAAGCGAAGACGGCGAAAGAACGGGAGTGGCGCAAAGCAGAGACTATGAGGCACAACTTTGTGTGGAGCAAATTGCAAAATTGGTGGGCACAAAATATGTTTCGGACGGCGTGGAAAAAGAGTTTAGTTACAAAGACATTGCAATTTTACATCGCAAAAATAAAGAGGGTGCGTTTAAAATTTATCAGGCGTTGGTGGCAAATAAAATCCCAGTGGAAACCACCTTCTCTAGCGATATTTTTAACAGTTATGAAGTGAGTGTGCTACTATCCTTTTTAAAAGTTGTGGCGAACTATCGCGATAGTTTGTCGTGTGCGGTGGTGCTAAAAAGCCCTATCATCAACTTAAGTGATGGCGAGATATTTTTGGTGGCAAAAAGTGACGATTGCGAGTTTTGGCAAAAGGCGGAAAAATATTTGGGCGATAAAAAAATTGGGCAAAAGTTGGCTAAATATTTTGAGATTTTAACTACTTTTAGAGAGTATGCAAAATATCATAGTTTATATGAAGTGGTGGAAAAGTTGTTGAACGATTTCGGGCTTATTCACTATTTCAAAAGCATGCCTGACGGTCTAGAAAAAGAGAGCAATATTTATGAGTTTTTGAGTTTGTGTTTGAGCGAGAGTTATAAATATTCTTTAAGCGAATTTATAAATTTTATTGAAAGCATCAGCGAGGAGAACTATAAACTTACAACCGCTTCCGACGATAACAGTGTGAAATTGATGACCATTCATGGTAGCAAGGGGCTGGGCTTTCCTGTGGTGATTTTGCTTGGACTGGGTGACAATTTGTTTGCCACGGGAAACAAGGAAACTTCACTTTTTATAAACGACAAAATTGGTGTGGGGTTGAATGTGACCGACAGTGATTTGTGGCAGGAAAAAAAGGCGCTTGTGAATGTTGCGTGCGCTATTGAAAACCGAAAAAAAGAGTTTTTGGAAGAAATTAGGGTGCTGTATGTGGCACTCACTCGTCCGCAAAACAGGCTGATTTTAGTGGGGAGTTGCAATGCAAGTAAAATTACTGACGGACTTGTAACGGGCTTAAAATTTCAAAACAGTTATCTGAAATTTATGCTGAGTGCGCTAAGTTTAGAGTCGTTGCAACTGCTAAAAGAGGGGCGCGAAAACTTTTATGTTTTTGGTGGCAGTGCGGGAAAAACCAAGGTCAATGTTTACAGCCCAAATTATTTTTTCGAGAGCAAAAGTGAGGGTGAAGAAATTTTGTTGCAAGCGCCATTGGCGGAAATCTCAGACGGGATTTTAGAGTATTTAAACTATGAATATCCTTTTTCGCAGGGCAAAAATATTGCCACAAAAAACAGCGTGACCAATATATTAAAAGAAGAAGTGGATTATGAAAACACTCTCTATGCCTCAAAAAATTTGACAATGGAAGAGGGTGCGGGGTCTAGCGCAACACTGCGTGGCACAATTGTGCATGAGATTATGTGTAGCATTGGTTTTGACATGACTAAAGCGGAAAGGGAGAAAGTTTTTTTTGATGTGCATGAAAAATATGGGTTGAAAGAGCATGTTATTTCCTTTGACAAAATATTTTGCGCGGTGGAAAGGATGGCGGAAATTGCAAACGGCGGAAGTGTGACGCATGAAAAGCAGTTTAGTTTGCGTCTGCCTCATAAAGACATTGTGGCGGGCAGTGGCGTGGAGGAGTTGGTGATTGTGCAAGGTGTGATTGATGCCATTGTGGACAGTGGTGACGCCGTTACAATTGTGGATTTTAAAACCAACAGAAACTCAAATCGGCAGTTTTATATCGACACTTATGCATTGCAGTTAAAGATTTATGCGCTGGCTTATTTTCATGCTACGGGTAAAGAGGTTACAAAAAAATTGATTTATTCTTTTGAGTTAAATGAGTTTATTGAGTGCTAAAGTTTTATTTATTTTAGTTATAATATTTTTTTAAAAATACAATAAGTTTATAATTTTTAAAAGACAAAAAATTTGGTCTAATTGGGATGAGCCACTTTTTTACAATTAATATATATACTATATTTGGAGATATAAAAGTTTAAAACTATGTTTATTTTTGTTAGTATTAACAGTTTAGTTGTGGTATACTAATCGCAAGGAATGTGTATACAAAGGAGATGGGAAATGAATATAATTCTTTCCGCAAATACTTTTTTTGATTCATTTATCGAGTCTATGCAAAATTTTTCAGAGAACATAACCACGGATTCTCTTTTTACCTCTTCAATGTTCACTGTTTTATTATTTTTGGTAGTGGCAGCAATTTTTTCAAGGTTTGCCTATGAAGTGCGTTTGCTTAAAGGCGTAAACGACTTGATTTCTTTTTTGTTGAAAAATCCTTATGTTAATGAAACTAACTTGGTTGAACTTAACTCCAAAATGAAAAAAGTGCCGCGTCCGCTTAGAGTTGCGTGGCAGGAATATATGCTTAACCGCGACAACTTACCCGGCGAATATATCACCAGCAGAAACATACTTGAGCGCGCCGAGAAAAACAGCGGTCTGCTTAACATCATAAGAGGTCTTAACGGCCTTGCAACTGTGCTTTCCATAATTGTGCTTATCCTAACTTTCTCAAATGCTTATGGTTCGACCGGTTCGGTTATTGACACACTTTACAAAATTGTGTTTGCACCACTGCTGATTATGGCTGCAATTTCGCTTGCCACTTTTGTTTTCAGAGTGCAATATTCAAAGGTTATGACCGACCTTAGAATTAACTTTAATGAGTTTGTGAGACTGATTAATAAAGCCAGCCAAACCATGCCTGCTTATGTTGACTATGAAGTGTTGTTCACGCAAAAAGAAATTGCGGATGGCATTCCGATGTTGCAGGAGTATCTTGAAAAAAGGGCTTTTGAAGAACAGCAGTTGCTGGAGCGACAAAAGATGGACCAAGAAAAATACGAGTCTTTTGACTTTAATGAACTGGGTATTGAAAGCGCAATTTTGCTTGACAGGGCAATGCTTGAAAGCGAAAAATATTTCAACGCAAAACGCAGTTTGAGCGAACTGGTTGCGGGCAAAGAGCAAGAACTTTATAACTTTTCTAAAAATTTCGACGAAGTGACAAAAGACTATGAAAGAAAGGCTCAGGCGCACAAGGAAAATATGTCGCAGTTGAACGAACAGTTGAATTCTGTTACCATTAAAATTGAGGCCGATTATATCAAGAAAAGATATAATGAAGAACAGCAAAAATTGCAGCAACTAGAAAAAGATTATGAACTTGCCCTTGTTAGGTTTCAAAAACAACAGGCTGAGTTGGAAGCAGAAGTTGCTAAAATCAACAAAGAAATTGGCGTGAGAAAAACTGTGTTGGAAGAGTCGATGAAGAGCGAGGGAAAAACCTATGCCAACAAAATTTATGGGCTAATCAACAAGGCGATTGCTGCTCAAAATGAGCCGCTTCTTCAAAAATTTGAGGCAGAAAAAGCCGCATTAAAGGCAGAAATTGATGTGCTTAATCAAAATGTTGCAAATAGAGAGGCAGAATTAAAAGTTAAAATTGACCAAATCGACGATATGGACAGAGACCTAAAACTTAAACTGGCACAGATTGAAGCGATTGGAAATGTTAAAGATTATTTCTCGTCAAAAGAATTTAGAGAACGCGTGCAGGAAGGCAGAAAGTCTAAACATGACGATCCATCGCTTACTTCTCCTATTGATGATATGAAAAAGAAAATGGATGCAATGGAGCAGCAGTTGAAACTTGCAAACGAAAAACAAACACAGTTTGCAAACAGAGAGGCCGAACTTGTGGGAAAAATCAACGAAATTGAAAAAAGCAGGCAAGATGTTATTAAAGAATATAACCACTTAAAAGATGCAAAAACTGCAGCAAGTAGTGCAAATAAAATAACTGAGTTGAACGAAAATATTAGTGCTGAGAATGAAAAGTTGGCAAAAAATACAAGCGCTTTAAACAAAGTAAATGAGGCAATAA